>JAYTQP010000465.1:0-3010 GCA_043746675.1 Rhodospirillales bacterium
CACCGGCTCGGCCAGCCCGATTTTGCCGACCAGCCCGGCCACGTAGGCACCAAGGCCGAAGAACGCGGCATGCCCGAGCGAAACAATGCCGCCATAGCCGAGGATCAGATCCAGTGAGAGCGCGAACAGCCCGGCAATGGCGATTTCGTTGATCAGCAGCAGCCGTTCCGGCAGCAGCGGGCAGGCGGCCAGCGCCGCCAGCCAGAACAGCAGTTCGGCCAACCGAACCCGCGCCGGGGCGGCCAGCGCCTGCCGGGCCGCTTGCAAATTCACCGCCCGGACGCCGCGGCGAACAGCCCGTTCGGCCGCCACACCAGCAGCAGGATCATCATCGTGTAGATGATGAAGGCGCCGACCGACGGAAAATAATATTTGCCGGCCACATCGGCGATGCCGAGCAGGATCGCCGCCAGAAACGGCCCGGTCATCCCCGCCGCCCCGCCGGCGGTCACCACGATCAGAAAATAGACCATGAATTTCAACGGAAAGCCGGGATCAAGCCCAAGGATCTCCGCCCCCAGCGCCCCGCCCAGCCCAGCCAGCCCGGACCCGACGGCAAAGGTCACCGCGAAAATCGCGCTGACATTGATCCCCAGCCCGCGCGCCACGATCGGATCATCCACCGCCGCCCGCAGCCGCGCGCCGAAGCGAGTGCGCGCCAGGATCAGTTGCAGGCCGGCCGCCAGCACCCCGCAGACCACGATGATCAGCAGCCGGTAGGCGCCGAGCGACACGAAACCGAAATCGATCCGCGCCTTGAGGAAATCCGGCAGCCGCAGAAACTGCTGCTGCGACCCCGCAGTGTAGTCCACCACCGCCATGGCGATGAACACCAGCCCGATGCTGAACAGCACCTGGTCCAGATGGCTGCGGCGGTAAACATGCACGTACAACGTGCGTTCCAGCACCAGCCCAAGCAGCCCGGCGGCGATCGCGGCCAGCGGCAAGGCCAGCAGAAACGGCACCCCGTAGCGGTTCACCAGCACCACCGCCGCATACCCACCGGCCATCGCGAAAGCGCCATGCGCCAGGTTGATGAAATTCATCACCCCGAGCGTGACCGAAAGCCCGCAGGCCAGCACGAACAGCAGCATGCCGTACGCCAGCCCATCGACCAGAATGGTCAGCATGGCGTCGTCCGGCGGATCGAACCTAGCCCGCACTTTTCACAGGAATCGCGCATGCTTGCTCGATCTTGTCCGCGTCAGGCAGGTTTCGTCGCTTGCCGGGACATCGTGTCCCGGCGGCCTTCCTCAACCCACCTGCCACGAACAATCTCGTCGCAATCATCGCGCGCTCCTGTGAGAAATGCGGGCTAGATCAGGGCTTAATCTTGGCCGGGTCTTTAACCGCCGGAAAGGTTTCGAACTCGACATTGTAAAGCTGCCCGTTAACCTTTTCCACCCGCCGCATATAAACCGGGGTGATCACGTCGCGGGTTTCCGGATCGATGCTGATCATGCCGCGCGGGCTTTCGAAGCTCATCCCCTTCATCGCCTCCACCAGCCCGGCGCCATCGGATTTGCCCTTGGTCTTGTCCAGCGCCCGATACAGCAATTCCATGCCGTCATAGGAATAGACGGCGATGAAGCCGGCGCGATGCCCGCCGCTGACCTCCTTGTAGCCGGCGACAAAGCTTTTGTTCAGCGCGGACGGATGCGCCGCCGAATAGGTGCCGGCGGTCACGATGCCGATCACCGCGTCGCCCATTTCGTTGAGGTTGTCGTCGTCGGTCACGTCGCCGGTGGCGATGAACTTGATGCCGGTTTTGTCCATGCCGCGTTCAACGAACTGCTTGGCGAAAATCCCGCCCACCCCGGCGGGCACGAAGGTGAACATCGCGTCCGGCGCGGCATCCTTCACCCGTTGCAGAAACGGCGCAAAATCCGGGTTGGCCAGCGGCACTCGCAAGGCCGAAACAATCTGCCCGCCGCCGGCGGTGAAGCGGCTGGCAAACCATTTTTCGGCGTCGTAGCCCGGCCCGTAATCGGACACCACGGTAACCACCTTCTTAATCCCGTTCTTCAGCGCCCAGTCGGCCGCCGTGGTCGCGGTCTGCGTCACCACCTGGGCCGGGCGGACGATGAAAGGCGAGGTCGTGGTGATCATCGAGGTCGCCGCGACCGTCACGATCTCCGGAATTTTCGCCTGCGTCGCCACCGGGGACACCGCCAGCGCCAGCGGCGTCAGCCCGAAACCGAGGAAAGCATCCACATGATCGCGCACCACAAGTTCGGTCGCCAGCCGCTTGGTGTTATCCGGCACCCCGGCATCGTCGCGCAACAGGATTTCGATCTTGCGGCCGGCCACCACATCGCCGTGCTGCTTGATATAGAGCTTAATTGCATCATTGATCGCCCGCCCGGTGGATTGGAACGGCCCGGTCATCGGCGCCAGCACGCCAAGCCGAAACGGCGTCTGGGCGTTCGCGGCCAACGGCCACGCGGACAGCAGAGCGGCGGCGAGCAGGATGCGGCGGTTCATTTGGCGTCCTCCAAGGAATAGCGTTGGCGTCGCTATATCATCCGCCGGCCGCCGCGGTCTATCAGCGTATGCTACGGCCGCGCCGCGGTCACCCCGCCATCGACCACGATCTCGGTCGCGGTGATATATTTGGCCTCATCGGAGGCGAGGAACAGCACCGCGTGCGCCACGTCCCAGGCGTCGCCCATGCTGCCGATCGGCACCCGCGCGTTGCGCTCGGCGATCAGCCTGGCCGCGTCATTACCGCCGATCTGGCCCACCAGACGGGCTTCCACCAGCGGCGTATGCATCAGCCCCGGCACCACGGTGTTGCAGCGGATGCCCTTCTTTGCGTTCGACATCGCGATCGCCTTGGACATCCGGATCACCCCGGCCTTGCTGGCGGCATAGGCGATGTAATCCCGGCCCAACTGGTCCCGTATGCCGGCGACCGAGGCTACATTGACCACCACCCCCTTGCCCTGCGCCTGCATGATCGGCAGCACATGCTTGCAGGCCAGGAAAACCGTTTTCAAATTGAGATCCA
>JAYTQP010000466.1:0-4719 GCA_043746675.1 Rhodospirillales bacterium
AATTCGCGGCGCATGAGCGCGATGTCGGCTTCGCTGTATTCGGGATGCAAGGCCACGTAGTCGTGATCTTCGGCCGGCTCGTCGCTTTCCCGGGGCGGCGTGGTGGTTGGCGGTGCTGCCGCCTGCGCCGCAAGCGCGCCGGCGCGCGCGATTTCCCGCAGATGGGCCTGACGGATTTTCAAATCATCGAACGCGCCGCGATCCTTTTCCTGCTGCACCAGGACTGGGTTGATGAGGAAATGCGCCAGCGCCGGATTGCGCGCGAGCCAGCGCCGGATCGGAAACGCCGACGATGGCGAGCGGCCCTGGCGCCAGCCGCGATAGGCGAAATGCGCCAACGGATCGGCGCCGGCCAGTTCGGCGGCGCTGCATTGCTTGCGGTAGAACACCTCATTGAAAACCGGCCGGATGCGCTCGATCCAGTCCAGCACTTCGTAGCCGAACAGCAGCTGGGTGCGCGCCGATGGCGACGCCGACGGTGCCACCCCCCGCCGTTCATCGCGACCGAAACGGATATAATGATAGAACGGATTGATGTCGGCGTCGGATACATCGGCGTTGCGCAGCAGATAGTCGGTGGTGTCGAAGAAGGCGTTCGGGTTGCGCCCTTCGCGCCAGCCGATGGCAACGAAATGCTGCAACGCCGATTGCGGCAACGCGACGATGTCGGGATATTCCCATTCATAGTGGGCGGCGTCGAACTCCGCGGCAATCAAGACTGTTTCGGGAGCCTGCACAAGCGTTGGGGCGGTATCCGACATCGGGTGAGGCATCAGTACAGCGAAAAGCCGGCATAGGGGCGCCGGCCTTCGCGAAAGCCGACCGTGTCGAAATGTTCCTGCGGCGAGGTAACTGCGCCCTGCCGCATCGCTTCGCTGACATCGGGATTTTCGCGCAGATAGAATTTTTCGTCGATGGTGTAGTTTTTTGGTTGCCGGTTCTCGAAATATCCGGTTCCGTAATAATGCTCGGCCGGTTCGCGGAGCACTCCGTCGTGCACGGCCTGGCGGATGTCGGGGTAGCGGGCGACATAAAATGTTTCATCGAAATCGCCCTTCTGCCGCAGCGCCGCCACCAGCAGGCGGATGAACAATGCCCTGGGAAGGATCATCGCGTCGCCGGTCTCGGACGCCATCACCGCAGCGAGTTGGCTGGAAAGGTTGGAAAACTGCATGCCCTGTCTCTGCTCCCGGGTTTCCGCTGCCATAACGAGACGCCGACGGCGAGGTTGCTCGTCGCTGGATTGAAAATCAAGAACGCTCTGGTTGTCGTTCAACGCCGAATTTATTAACAAAATCAGTATAAAACTGTTTTATCAGGCGCCTCTGCCGGTCGCAATGCTGAACCGATCCGAATTTACCGGGTTGATCGTTCATTCGCCGGTAATTTTGCCGCGCTAGATTGATCGGCGATGCGTTGACGATCGCCCGCTGCGATGAAATAGCGAAAATATCGATCGCTGAACGGGCTTCGTCGCGAGAACGATCGTCTTTATTTGGACGCAACTGCGTGGCATGAGAAAGGCGCGCGAACCGATAAGCAAAATCTGCTTTGCGCCGGGCGTATTTTAAGCGTTATTCACGCATTTTTACGATGCTCCGCTGGCAGCGACGAAATAGCCTGCGGGGTAGCGGTGGTGAGCGTGGTTCGGAATCGGCGGCATCGCCACGTCGTGCCAATGCGCGCGCATTTGAGGGACCGAATTGATGTCGTCTGCCTATACGGTGAGTTCGGGCCAGACGAGCACTGGCATCGCCGTGCTGGCCGGCGATACGCTGACCATCCTGGCGGGCGGGCTGATCAGCGGCGCCACGGTCAATTCCGGCGGGGTGGAAACCGTCTCATCCGGGGGGACGGCGCGGGGCAATACTGTGTCCGGCGGGATCGAATACGTGAACGGCGGAACCGCCTCGGCAACCCGGGTCAGCGCGTTGGGAACGCAGTATGCGTCCACCGGAACCACCAGCGGCACAATGCTGCTGGGGGGTATTGAGGACCTGTTCGGTGCGACCGCCACCGCCACCGTGGTTAGCAGCGGGGGTATTCTGTTCGTTACCAGCGCGGTCGTTATCACCTATAACGGCTCGGCCTATGTTTCCAGCGTTGTGTCTGGCCTGGCCAGCGCAGCGCAGGTTCTCACCTCGGGGGTGGAGGAAATTGCCGCCGGCGGGGTCACCAGCGGCGATCTGGTGGCCAGCGGCGGGGTGGCGTACGTGATGGCCGGCGGGGCGGGGTTCAACACCATTGTCGCCAACGGCGGCACCGAATATGTCTCCTCCGGCGGGGTGGTCAGCGGGCTGGTGGTGCAGAGCGGCGGCAGCCTGGTGGTGCGCGCCGGCGGCAGCGTGGTTGGGCTGGTGGCGAGCGCTGGCGCCAGCGTCGTCGTGCAGTCCGCCCAGTTCGTTTCAGCCGGGCAAACCAGCGTCGGCGTGGTGGTCAGCAATGGCAACAGCCTGGGCGTGCTGTCCGGCGGTATCGCCAGCGCCGCGATGGTGAGCAGCGGCGGCATCGAAGTGGTCTCATCCGGCGGCATCGCGCGCGGCAGCATCGTCGCCGCCGGCGCCAGCGAGGTAATTTCCGCCGGCGGCACCGCCAGCGGATCGCTGCTCGCCGGCGGCACCCAATCGGTCGCCGGCGGCACCGCGATTGCAACCCAGGTCAGCGGCGGCATGCAGTTCATCGCAGGTGGCATCGCCAGCGGCACCATCCTGCAAGCTGGCACCGCGCAGGTGGTCGGCGGCAGCGCGGTCACTATGGCGGTCGGCGCCGGCGCGGTGGAATATATCGCCACCGGCGGAAGCACGTCCGGCGACAGCATTGCCGGCGTGGGCTTGGTGCAGTCCGGCGGCAGTGCCAGCGGGGTCGTGGTATCCAGCGGCGGTCAGGAATTCGTCGCCTCCGGCGGCGTGGTCAGCGGGATTATCGTGCGCAGCGGCGGCACCCTGGTGGTGAGCGCCGGCGGGGTGGCGCTGGCGGTGGTGTCCAACGCTGGCGCCGTGGTGCAGTTGCAGAGCAACTACGTGGTCACCGCCGGGCAGGTGGCATCCGGCCTGGTGCTGACCGGCGGTGGCACCGACCAGGTGATGTCCGGCGGCATCGCGCGCGGCACGGTGATCAGCAACGGCGCCGAATACGTGTCATCAGGCGGGATCGCGATCGCCACCTTAGTGACCGGCGGCGGCACCGATTTCGTGTCCTCCGGCGCGGTCACCAGCGCGGTCAGCGTGGCCGGCGGTTACCAGTATGTGTATGGCGGCACCGCCAGCGGCACGGTGGTAACCGGTTACGGCGCCCAGTACATGACCGCCGGCATTACCAGTGCGACGCTGCTGCTGAGCGGCACCGAATATATCTATGGCGGGCTGGCGGCCGGCACGATGATCAGCAACGGCGGCCAGGCCAGCATCGCCGGCGGCACCGCCAGCGGCACGATTGTCGGGTCCGGCGGCGGGCTGAGCGTCACGGCGGGAAATTCGGCGGCGGCGACCAGCTTGCTGGGCGGCTATGCCAGCATCGCCGGCGTGGCGCGCGGGCTGGTGGTGAGCAGCGGCGGGCTGGCCAGCGTTACCGCCAGCGGCATCGTGCAGGCGGCGGTGATCGATGCCGGCGGGCAGTTGCAGGTTTCCGCCGGTGGGATCGCCAGCGGTAGCACGGTCAATAGCGGCGGTTTCACTTATGTTTATGCCGGCGGCACCACCGCCAGCAGCCTGGTGAACGGCGGCGGCACCGAATATGTGCAGTCCGGCGGCAGCGCCAGTGCAGTCGTGCTGTCCGGCGGCACTTTGGAAACCTTGGCGGCGACGGTTATCACCGGGCCGATCGCGCTCAACGGCACCGGCAATCTGGTGAAGCTGGACAGCGCGACGATGCCGGCCAACGCGATCACCGGGTTTGTCGCCGGCGATACGATTGATCTGGCCGGGGTTGCCTATAGCAGCGGTGCTACCTTATCGGCGGGCAGCGCCAGCCTCAGCCTGGCGACCTCGGGCGGCGTTTACGTGATCAATCTGGCCGGTGCCGCGCTGATCGGCGCGTTTCATTTCGCTTTCGACGGTAGCAGCGGCACCGCGATCACCGCCACCTCGACCGCAGCACTGGGGGCGTTGCAGGAAACCAGCCTGGGGCTGCTCGGCAATGGCACCAACACGCTACAAGGCACCGTCGGCGCGGTTTCGCTGGTAACCAGCGCGGCGGCGACGGTGTCGCTGTTCGATGGCGCCACCCTGGTCGGCAGCGCCACCGCGGATGTCGGCGGCAATGTTGCGATCAATGCCGCCGGGCTGGCGGTGGGCACCCATGTGCTGAGCGCGAAGAACGCCGGTGGCATCGCAATCAGCCCGGCGACGACCCTGGTGGTGGCGGCGGCCGGGGCGAGCCAGTTTACCTTCGGCGCCGGCAATGACCGGCTGGTGGCCGGCGATAGCAGCGCCAGCATTTACCTCAACACCACCGGGCAGGCGAATATCCGGTTGGGCAACGGCAACAATGCTGTTTTCGCCGGCAACGCGAATGCCACCGTTATGCTGGGCAGCGGCGGCAATCTGGTGCTGGCCGGCAGCGGCAACAATAACGTTGCCGCCGGCGTTGGCGGCAACGCGATTTATCTCGGCGGCGGCAGCAATCTGATCAGCGCCGGCGACGGCGCCAACCATGTGATCGTCGGTGACGGGGCCAACAGCATCACGCTCGGCAACGGCGGCAATGAAATCGAGGCCGGCG
>JAYTQP010000467.1:0-3112 GCA_043746675.1 Rhodospirillales bacterium
TGCGCCGCCTGCGCCCGCAAAAGATACGCCAACGCCTGCGGCAGGTCGCCGCTGGAACGATGCAGCGCGCCGGCCTCGCGAAGCAACGCGGCGTCGTTCGGATGATGAAAAATCACGTCCGCAACCGCAAAATACGCCGCGTCCAACGCGCCGCTACCAAGCGCGGTCTTGGCGAAATCCATGCGCGCGGCGGCCCAGGCACGGTTATGATCGGTCGGCGGCGACACCATGCTCATTCCATCCCCGCTCCCCACGGTTGCCGCACTCCCCAATACTGCGCATCGCGCCGGCGGCACAAGACCGGGCCCGCGAACCCATGCGTTAAAGCGCCATTAACACACTGATCCACAACAAAAATTAAAGAATCCTCGCGTCGGCGACAAACGCATGATTTGTCAGCATTTTTTAGACGGCTGCAACCGGATGCTAGGTTTTCTGTCCGTATGCCGCCAAAACATCTGTTGCGGCGTGTTGAAACCGTAAGATAGATGAAAAAACCGTAAGTAAGTTGCAGTTGTGGCGCGGTGGCGCGCGCGATCGTCATCGCGCTGCCGATGCGGTCCAAGGCGGAGCAGTACGGGATAGAACTGGGTTGGATGCAGCGCATCGGCATGATTTGACCGTCAGATATTTACCGGGATCGCGGCATTCGGTGCTGCTGTTACGAAACGAGCCGATATTTTAGGGGTTTAGCGACAATGGGGATTGGGAACGCAGCGGTAATGACGAAAGCGCGGATTGCCTCCATCGGCTTGGTGGCGCTCGCCGCCGGCGCATTGCTGTTGCCCCACCGCGCCCAGGCGCAGAACGCGATCAGCGTGGTGAACCAGGCGTTGCTGCGCATCACGCAGCAAACCTCCGGCCTGCTGGTCGCCGGGCCGCCGGATGTCGCCCTGCAAATGGCGCTTGTCGATACTGCGATGTATGACGCCGTCAACGCGGCAACCGGCAGTGCCTACCGGCCTTATGCCTATGCCGGCGGCGCGGTTTCCGGCGCCTCGGCCGACGCTGCGGCTTACAGCGCCGCCGCCACCGCGCTGACCGGCATTTTTGGCCAGTCGGTCTGGAGCAGCCCAACCCTTACCCTGCCGAACAGCACCGTTTTCAACAACAGCGCCGCCAATGGGCTGACCGTCGGGGCGTCCAGCCCGGTGCAGCAGATCATTACCGCGCTGAACGCCAACGCCGCCGCGCTGTCCAACGCCGCCGGGGTCACGCTCGGGCAGAACGCCGCAGCGGCGGTGCTGGCCGCGACCGCGATCACCAACGCGCAGGCCAACACGGCGATGATTTATGGGTTGATGGCCAACACCCCGAGCGGATCAGGGACCACGCCCGGGGTTTATGTGCCGCCGAGTGCCAGCGGAGGGCGGCCGGAAATGTATCCGACCTGGGGCGGCGTCACCCCGGTTGGCGAGACCGCCACCCAGTTGCTGGCGGCGGCCAGCACCGCCGCACTGGCCGGCTCCACCCCCGGGGCACCGTTGACGGTGGCGCAGTCGATCGGAACATCGGCCTACGCGCTCGATCTGCTCACCACGCAATGCCAGGGTTCCGGCGTCGCCGGCACTGGCACCGCCAATGGCAATGCCATCGCCGCCGCCTGCACCCAGGCGAGCGCGCTGGCCACCGCTGCGGCCGGCCGATCGGTGACGCTGGGGCCGGAAACCGTGAGCCAGGCGCGGGCGGCGCTGTTTTGGAACGATCCCGGCACCACAATCCAGCCGCCCGGCCATTGGTTGCAAATGGTGAACACCTCGATCGCCGATGCCGGCCTGTCCAACCTGCAGGCCGCCCGGCTGTCTGCCGGGGTGAGCACCGCGATGGCGGATGCCGGCATCGCCGCCTGGTACGATAAATATCAGAACAATCTCTGGCGTCCGATCACCGCGATCCGGAATTGCACTACCAGCGGCTATAGCTGGAACAGCACCCTGACCGCTGCGACCTGCGATTCGACCTGGACCTCGCTGATCGCCACGCCGCCGCATCCGGATTTCGTCGCCGGCCACCCCGCCTTCAGCGGCGCGGCGGCGACCGCGATGGTGAATTTTTTCGGCACCGACAGCATCCAGGCCGCACTCGGGGTAGCAAGCTTGCCATCGGTTTCAAATTCCTACTGCAATGGCGGCACACCGCTCTATTCCACCCCGACCAATCCCGGCGACGGCGTGACCATCCATGGCTGCTTCCTGGCGACCGCCACTGCGGCCTACGCGGCGGGCACTTATTACGACTCCACCGGCGGCTGCAATGCGATCGCCGCCGACACCAACCCCGCCGATGCCAACCTCAACGCGCTGACGATCAACGGCGGTGCGGCCAATAGCAGCCCGCTGATCTGCGCCATTACGTTTGCTTACAACACCTTCACCGGCGGCTCCAACGGGCCGCTGGGGTCGGAGTATTCCCGCGTCGTCGGTGGCATTCACACCCCGACGGCGGTCGAGCAGGCGCTCAATATCGGCAACAGCATCGGCGCTGCGGTGTTCACGCAGAATTTCCAGCGGGTGCCGGAACCGGGTTCGCTGCTGATGCTGGCCTCCGCCGGCTTCGGCCTCATCGGCGTGACGCGTCGGCGTCGGAGATAGACAATGAAGATTGAGTTTCGGATGCGCGTTCGCACGGCTTTGATCGCCGCTGGCCTTGGGCTGGTGTTGCTGGGCGGGGCGGGGCGGGCGCAGATGCCGCCGGACCGGTTGGACCAACTCGCCCATACGCTTGCCGCCGAGCTGGCCAAAGCCTGTCCGGCCGCCAAGCCGGACGACGCCGCCGCTTATGATGCCTGTGCCAGGGCTTTGCGCGGCCGAAGCGATATTCCGTTCGCCGTCAGCGTCGATTGGGGGGGCGAACAGCCGAGCCAGCGGCTGGCGAAGAAAACCATGACCCGCTTCCACCCCGAAGTGTTCCGCGAGATGTATTTGGTGCTGTTTTCCTTCGACGGCACTGTGACCACCGGCCACGAGGCCCGCGACAATGTAGACACCATCACCCTCGGCGCCACCTTCCGCAACGCCTTGCCGACCGGCTACTACCCGTATCCGTTCTGGCATAGCGACGCGAAATGGACCGACTATGAGCACGCCACCGCGGTGCGCTTCTACGTCGATCC
>JAYTQP010000468.1:0-2787 GCA_043746675.1 Rhodospirillales bacterium
CACCGGGCTGATCGGCGGGCTGGTGGTCGGCAAGATCGAAAACAAGGGCAAACAGAATCGCCGGATCAGTATTTCCTTGGCTAATTAACCATAAAAACACAAGGATAAAATTCTTTGGCGCAGCATCCGCTGGTCTCCACCGCCTGGCTCGCCGAACATCGCGGCGATGCCGATCTGGTGATTTTCGACGCCACTTATTACCTGCCGAATGAAGCCAAGGATGGGCGGACGGAGTTCGAGCGTGCCCATATTCCGGGCGCGCGGTTCTTCGATATCGGCGACATCGCCGACGCCGACACCGATCTGCCGCACATGGTGCCGACGCCGGGGCTGTTCGCCCGCAAACTCGCCGCGCTCGGGGTCGGCAACGCTTCGATGGTGGTGTTCTACGACCAGAAGGGCTTGGCTTCGGCGGCGCGGGGATGGTGGATGATGGGCCTGTTCGGCCACGATCGCGCCGCCGTGCTGGATGGCGGCCTGCCGAAATGGCGCGCCGAGGGCCGCCCGACCGAAGCCGGCGCCGCCACCGCGATCACCCCAGGCGATTTCCGGCCGGACTGGAAGCCGACCCGGGTGCGCGGCATCGGCGACATGCTGACCAACGTCGCCAGCCGGCAGGAACTGGTGCTGGACGCCCGCGCCGCCGGCCGCTTCACCGGCGCGGTGCCGGAACCGCGCGCCGGCATGCGCTCCGGCCATATCCCGGGGAGCGCCAATTTGCCGTACACCGAACTTCTCGCGCCCGACCAAACCTTGCTGGCGCCGGATGTTTTGCGCGCGCGTCTGGCCGCCGCCGGGGTCAATGGCAGCCGCCCGGTGATCACCAGTTGCGGCAGCGGCGTGACCGCGACCATTCTCACCCTCGCCATGGTGCTCGCCGGCCTACCCGCCGGCGCGGTCTATGATGGCTCCTGGACCGAATGGGGCGGCCGCCCGGATACCCCGATCGAGACCTGACATCTTAGCAGGAACCTGTAATGACTTTTGTTTGCAACATTCCTGCCACGCCGACGCTCCAGCGAGACGATGACGATGTGCGCATCACCCGCTGGGATTTCGCGCCCGGCGCGGTCACCGGCTGGCACACCCATGGCTGGCCCTACTTCGTCATCCTGCTGACCGACGCCGTTCTGCGCGTCCATAACGGCACCACGATTTCAGACACCGTGCTGACCGCCGGCCAGGCCTACAACCGTGTCGCCGGCATCCAGCACGATGTCATGAATGGCTCCGACCACCCGATCGCGTTCGTCGAGATCGAGATCAAGCGGCCGGATGCGTTCACGGCGGCCTGACGGAAGATCGGGGTTGCCGCGAAAGGAATAACGCGGCTATTATTTGCGCACGCCATGCGCATAAGGACTCGCTCCCATGTCAAGCGCCACCCTCGAACAACCCGTCACCCGTCGCAAACCGGTGAATCTTTCGCTGAGCGAGGATCTCGTGGCACGCGCCAAGGGCCATACCCGCAATCTGTCTGGCACTGTCGAGGTGTTGTTGACCCACTATGTCCGCGACGCCGAAGCCCGCAAGCGTGAGTCCGATGCCCGATTGGACGCCGTGATCGACGCACTGAACGCAATTCACGACGAACACGGCTTTCTTTCAGACGATTTCTGCGATTACAGGTAGCGCGTGCCGCAGTTCGCCATTTATCCAAGCCTCCGGCGCGATCCGCGAATCGCTTATTTGCTACAAATCCAGTCCAGCCGCTTCGATCGCAGCCGCGGCCGCGTGATGATGGCGCTGTTGCACGTGGGAAGCAATCCGCCGCCTGACCATGCGATAACCCCGCACCTGACTGTTCTGGAAACGTGCGTTTTCGCCGATCCATTTGATATCGCAACGATCCCTGCCACCCTGCTCGCCACCCCCCTGGCCATCCTGGCGGAAGCCGATCAGGATCGCATCATCACCGCGATCGACGAAATGATCAGCCGCGCCTAATCCAAACCGAGGAAACCCGATGACCGACAACCAAGACGCCAGCCGCGGCAAGCACGGCTATTTCACCCGCCTGTCGCACGCCGGCCGCGCCGCGACCCACAGCCACGGCTTCGTCAACCCGCCGGTGCATCGCGGCTCGACCCTGCTGGTGCCGGATGTCGCCACCCGCAAGGCCGGCGGCGCCAACCGCTTCGCCCGCCAACTCACCTACGGCGTCGGCGGTACCCCGACCCATTGGCCGCTGGAAGATGTGGTGGCGGAAATCGAGGGCGGCACCCGCTGCCAGATCGTCGGCTCCGGCCTTGCCGCCGTCACCGTGCCGCTGCTCGCCTTCCTCAAAGCCGGCGACCATCTGCTGATGACCGACAGCGCCTACGGCCCGACCCGCAATTTCTGCGACGGTTTCCTCACCCGCTTCGGCGTCAGCACCACCTACTACCACCCCTGCATCACCCCGGCCGACCTGGAAAAACTATTCCAGCCCAACACCACAATTCTGTTCGTCGAATCGCCGGGCAGCCACACCTTCGACGTGCAGGATGTCCCCGGCCTGGCCAAGATCGCGCGCACTCACGGCGCCAAGGTGCTGATGGACAACACCTGGGGCATCCACCATTTCCAGCCCTTCACCCATGGCGTGGACGTGTCCATCCAGGCGTTGACCAAATATGTCAGCGGCCATTCCGACATCATCCTCGGCGGGATCACGGTCAATTCGGAAGAAGATTGGGCCACCCTGCGCGGCACCTCCTCAACCCTTGGCCAGTTCGCCAGCCCGGATGATTGCTGGCTCGCCTTGCGCGGCGTGCGCACCATGGCGGTGCGGATGGAACGCCAGGA
>JAYTQP010000469.1:0-2733 GCA_043746675.1 Rhodospirillales bacterium
TGCTATGCGTTCTGGCTCAACGGTAAAAAGTGATGTTGGTGTATTTGCTACATAATACCGGTTGCAACATCGGCGCAGGCCCCTTCTTCGATGACCCGATGCTTCGCTAAAGTCACGGGTCAAGGGGCCGCTGCCCCTTGCGGGGTCGAGGGGCAGAGCCCCCGCCTTACTTGCTTGCCTTCATGCCCCCAGGCCTCCCTCAAACCGCAAGGCGTTCCGCTATGGATGGCGCGGTGGGGACCAGGTTGGCGGGGCCCATGGTGGCGAGGGTGGGGGTGCTGCGGAAGATGCGGGTGGCGGCGCGTTGGATGTCGGTGGGGGTGATGGCGTTGATTTTGGCCACGGTTTCCAGGGTGGGGACGATGCGGCCGTGGACTTGGATTTGGCGGGCGATTTGTTCGCAGCGGCTGCCGGTGCTTTCGAGCGACATGAGCAGGCTGGCTTTGACTTGGGCGCGGGCGCGGGCGAGTTCGGCTTCGGTGACGGCGTGTTGGACTTTTTGCAGTTCGTCGAGGGTGACGGGCATCAGTTCGGCGGCTTCGCTTTCGCCGGTGCCGGCGTAGATGCCGAAGATGCCGCCATCCACTTGCGGGGCGGCGAAGGAGTAGATGGAGTAAACAAGGCCGCGTTTTTCGCGGATTTCCTGGAACAGGCGGGACGACATGCCGCCGCCGAGCAGGGTGGAGAGCAGCAGGGTCGGGTAGTAATCCGGGTCGGAGTAGCCGACGGCGGGGAAGCCGAGCACGATATGGACTTGGTCGAGGTCACGGGCTTCACGGAATTCGCCGCCGGTGTAGGTGCCGATTTGCGGGGCGTCGATATGGCTGGTGGGCAGGTCGGCGAAGTGGCGTTGCACGAGGTCGAGGATTTCCTCGTGGTGCAGGTTGCCGGCGGCGGCTATTAGGGTGTTCGCGGTGGTGTAGTGGCTGCGCATGTAGCGCATCAGCGTATCGCGTTTCATCTCGCGGATCAGCGCTTCGGTGCCGAGGACGGGGCGGCCCATGGGTTGGTTCGGGTAGGCGGTTTCCTGGAAGTGGTCGAAGATGATGTCGTCCGGCGTGTCGTTGGCCTGACCGATTTCCTGCAGGATCACGCCGCGTTCGCGTTCCAGTTCGTCGGGATCGAAGGTGGAATGGGTGAGGATGTCGCCGATGATGTCGGCGCCGAGGGCGGTGTCTTCCTTCAGCACCTTCACGTAAAACGCGGTTTGTTCGCGGGCGGTGTAGGCGTTGATATGGCCGCCGACGGCTTCGATTTCCTCGGCGATGGCGGCGGCGGTGCGCCGTTCGGTGCCTTTGAAGGCCATATGTTCGAGAAAGTGGGACACGCCGTTTTCTTTGGCGGCTTCATGGCGGGTGCCGCTGGCCACGTAGGCGCCGAAGGACACGGTTTCAACGCGGTCCATGCGTTCGGTCACCACCGTCAGGCCGGACGGCAGGGTGGTTACGCGGATCGCATCGGTTTGCTCGGTCATGCCATGTTCCTTCGGGCGAGTGCGCGCACCTGCGCCTCGATCGCGGCGAGGTCGTTCGGCAGCACAGTGAAAGTCTCTGCCCTGTCATATAGGTCGTCGAGGTGCCTGGGGAGAGGGGGGCGAATTCCCACTGCCGCTTCAATCGCATCGGGGAACTTGGCGGGGTGGGCGGTACCGGCGACAACCATGGGAATGCCGGCCGGCGCCGGGTGGGCGCGGGCGGCGGCGATGCCGATGGCGGTATGCGGATCGGCGAGGTAGCCGCTGGCCGCGTGCTGCCGGCGGATTTCCGCCAGGGTGCCGTCGTCGTCCAGCCGGAAGCCGGCCAGCAGGGCGTGGGCTTTCTGCCAGGCAGCCGGGGGCACCGGCATTTTTCCGGTCGCCCGGAATTGCGCCATGCAATGGGCGGTGGCCGCCGGATCGCGATCCAGCAGTTCGAACAGCAGGCGCTCGAAGTTGGAGCTGACCTGGATATCCATGCTGGGCGACAGGCTGGGTTCGACCGGCAGCATCGACATATCGTTGCCGGCGAGAAAGCGGGCCAGGATGTCGTTGCGGTTGGAGCCGATCACCAGTTTTTTCACCGGCAGACCCATTTTCCCAGCGACGAAGGCCGCCAGCACATTGCCGAAATTCCCGGTCGGCACGGCGAACGCGACCTCCCGATCCGGCGCTCCAAGCGCCAGGGCGGCGGCGATATAATACGGCACCTGGGCAGCAATCCGCGCCCAGTTGATCGAATTGACCGCCGAAAGATGCATCTCAGCCCGGAACGGGGCATCGGCGAACATCGCCTTCACCATGTCCTGGCAATCGTCAAAACTGCCTTCGAGCGCGACGTTGGCCACATTGGCGGCGGCCACCGTGGTCATCTGCCGGCGCTGCACGTCGGACGTGCGGTTGTGCGGATGCAGGATCAGGATATCCACGCAGGCGCGCCCGGCGAAGGCTTCGATGGCGGCCGAGCCAGTGTCGCCCGAGGTCGCGCCGACGATGGTCACCCGTTCGCCGCGTGCGCTCAGCACATAATCGAACAGGCGGCCGAGCATTTGCATCGCCATGTCCTTGAAGGCGAGCGTCGGCCCGTGGAACAGTTCCTGCACGAACAGGCCGGTTTCCAACTGCACCAGCGGTACGATCGCCGGATGGGCGAAGTTGGCATAGGCGGCGCGAGCCATGCCCAGCACCACATCCGCAGAAATGGCATCCCCAATAAAAGCCTGCATCACCCGCGCTGCGAGGTCCGGGTAGGGCAATGC
>JAYTQP010000470.1:0-2369 GCA_043746675.1 Rhodospirillales bacterium
AAAATCGTTGCCCGCAGCTTCAAATATCATCGCCCGCGCGGCATCTGGGGTGCCGGGGTGGACGAACCCAACGCCGTGGTGGATGTGCGCTGGCAGGGCCAGCACGATCCGAATGCGCGCGCCACTTTGGTGCCCCTGCGCGACGGCATGGTGGTGCGCGGGGTGAATGCGTTCCCGTCGGTGGCGCGCGATCTTTACGGCGGCATCGATTTTTTCCAGCGGTTTCTGCCGGCGGGGTTTTACTACAAGACGTTCATGAACTGGCATCGTTATGAACCTCGCATTCGGGCGATGGCCGGGCTGGGGCGGGTTGGCGAGGCTACCGAAACGCGGGCGTTCGAGACCCGCCATGCCCATTGCGACCTGCTGATCGTCGGCGCCGGCCCGGCCGGGCTGGCGGCGGCGCGGGCCGCTGCGGGGCTTTCGGTTATCGTGGCGGACGATCAGGTGCTGCCCGGCGGCAACCTGCTGACCGATGCGACGGAAATCGACGGGCGCGATGGCCTGGCCTGGGCCGCCGATGCCGTCGCCGGTGCGCAACGCCTCGCGCGCACGACGGTGTTCGGCGCCTATGACGATGGCACGTACGGGTTGATCGAGTTACGAAATGACGCGCCCGCCGGCTGGGGCGAAGCGCGGCTGTGGGTAATTCGGGCGAAACAAGTAATCTTCGCCACCGGCAGCATCGAGCGCCCGCTGGTGTTTCCCGACAATGACCGCCCGGGCATCATGTCGGCCGATGCGATGCGGCGCTATCTGCGTGGCCAGGCGGTGCTGCCGGGACGGAATATTGTTGTCGCCACCAACAATGATAGCGCGTTTGCGACGGTGCAGGCGCTGCGGGAGGCGGGCGCGGCGGTGCGCGTGGTCGATCTGCGCGACGGCGTGATGCCGCTCGGCACCGGCGGGCGCGGTGGGCTGCGCTGGGTGGATATCGGCCCGCCCGACGGATCGCGGCGCGAACGCGTGCCGGCGGACCTGCTGGCGGTGTCCGGCGGCTGGTCGCCCTCGGTGCATTTGTTCAGCCAATCCGGCGGCGCGTTGCAATGGGACGTGACGTTGGCGGCATTTTTGCCGGGCGCACCTGCCGCCGGCCAATACGTCGCCGGCAGCATCACCGGTGCTGCCGATCTGGCAACCTGCCTGGCGCAAGGCCATGCCGCCGGGCTGGCGGCGGCCGCCGCATTGGGACGATCTGCCGCTCTGGCAGCCCCGCACACGGCATCCACGGCACCCGCCACCCCGATGCGGCCGATCTGGCGGCTCGATTTGCCCGGCACCCGGCAATGGGTGGATTTGCAGAACGATGTCACTGCGAAGGACGTGGCGCTGGCGGCGTCCGAAGGCTATCGCTCCGTTGAGCATCTCAAGCGCTACACCACCCTCGGCATGGCGACCGATCAGGGCAAGACCAGCAATGTGAACGGGCTGGCGATTCTGGCCGAGGCCACCGGGCGCGGCATCGACGATGTTGGCACCACGAAATTTCGCCCGCCTTTCACGCCAATTCCGCTCGCCGCGTTGGCCGGCAGCCGGTTCGGCAAACTGATGGCGCCGCTGCGGCAGTTGCCTGTTCATGACGACCATGTCGCCGCCGGGGCCGACGTGCGCGATTACGGCGGCTGGGCGCGGCCGGCCTGCTATCCACAGATCGGCGAAAGCATCGCCGCCGCGATCGCCCGCGAAGCCGCCAATGCGCGCTTCCGGATCGGGCTGTTCGACGGTTCCAGCCTGGGCAAAATCGAAGTTTACGGCCCGGATGCCGCCGCCTTCCTCAATCTGATGTACTATAACGAGGTCGCCAATCTGCGGCCGGGCCGGCTGCGCTACTGCCTGCTGCTGCGCGAAACCGGGGTGGTGTTCGATGACGGGGTGGTCGCCAGGCTGGCACCGGACCGCTATCTGCTGTCGCCATCGTCCAGCCATACCGTGGGTGTGCTGACAATGCTGGAAGCCTGGCACCAGACCGAATATCCGGCAATGCAAGTGGCGTTTCACGACACCACCGCCGCCTGGGCCACCTTCGCGGTCAGCGGGCCAGACTCGCGGAAGTTGCTTGAAGCGCTGGGGACCGATCTCGATTTGTCCGACCAGGCCTTGCCGCATATGGCACTGGCATCGGGCAGAATGCAGGGCATCGCCTGCCGGATCGCGCGGGTCAGCTTCACCGGCGAACGCAGCTACGAGATTTCGGTGCCGGCCAGCTATGCGCGCGCGCTTTGGCGCCGTTTGCTGACCTTGGGCACGCCGCTCGGGATCATGCCGTACGGGATCGAATCGCTGTCCGTGTTGCGGGCCGAAAAAGGCTATATTCTGATCGGTACCGACACGGATGGCATGACCTTGCCGGTCGATCTCGGGCTGGAAGG
>JAYTQP010000471.1:0-1878 GCA_043746675.1 Rhodospirillales bacterium
AGCGCTTGCAGCCAACCGCGATCAGCCCGTTATCGTGCGGCCAGACCGAGCCGTTATGGTAGGATAACGGATTATAGGCCGGATGGGTCGCCGACAGGGTGCGGATGCCCCAGCCGGAAAACATGTCCGGCGCCAGCAGCCGTTCGACGACCCGCCTTGCCCGATCGGGCCGGACGATCCCGGCCCATAGGCAGTGTCCGACATTGGAGACCACGCTGCGGACCGGCCGTTTATCGCCATCGAGGGCGAAGATGTAGCAGCCGAGCGCTTCGTCCCAGAAGACATCGTTGAAGCGATTGAACAGATCGGCCGCCTTGCCGCGCAGTGCGGCGGCGCGATCGGGCCTGCCAAGCACGTCATAAATTTCCGCCATGCCCTGCCAGGCGGCATAGGTGTAGGCTTGCAACTCGCAGAGGGCTTTGGGGCCTTTGGCGAGGGTGCCATCGGCGTGGCGGACGGCATCGCCGGCGTCTTTCCAGCCCATGTTCTCGTAGCCCTTCGGGCTGCGGGTGGCGTATTCCTGCAAGCCGTCGCCGTCGCGGTCGCCGTATTGATCGATCCAGGTCAGGCAGCCTTCGGCGGTGGCCAGATGGATATCCAACAGGGTGCGATCGCCGGTCCAGCGCCAGGTTTCATGCAGCAGGATGAGGTACAGCGCGGTGGCGTCGGCGGTGCCGTAATAGGGGGTGTGCGGGATCAGCTTGAAATGCGCCAGTTCGCCGCGGCGCAGTTCGTGCAGGATTTTGCTGGGTTCGGCGTCGCGGAAATCGTCGATCGCGGTGGCCTGCCGGGCGCCCAGCACCGCCAGCACGCCGCGCGCGAACCGCGTGGTTACCGGCAGGCATTGCAGCGACACGATCAGGCTGTCGCGGCCGAACAGGACCAGGAACCAGGGCAGCCCGGCGCCGGGCACTTCCGCCGCATCGATCGGTAGGCGCAGCGCCGCCATATCATCGACCGCCTGGGCATAGAGCCGGTTCAGCGGGTCATACCCGGAGACAAGGGTCGTCGTCGTCTGCCGCCATGCTTCGGTGGATGTCGTCGCCGGAGCATCGGCGACAGCGTCGGCGCAGCCCGGCGGCGGGGCGATGCGTTCGTTGCCATCAAGCAAGGTGGTGCGCAGACAGGCATGCCATTTGCCGCAAGGGGGCAGTTCGATATCGAAACTGATCCGGCCATTGGCATAGGCTGGCTTGCTGTCGGCTTCGACCGCGACTTCCACCCCGCGCAGGAAGTCTTCGTTGCGATAGGCGGTGCGCATGGATTGCGCGCTGTCCGACCATTATGTGGTGATCCGCCCGCGCCGCACCGCCTTGGCCGCTTTCAGTTCGAACACATCGGCAAAATCGCTGCGGATCATCAGGTCGAGGGTAAAGCGGACCGGCGCCATGGCGTGATTGGTCAGATCGAGGTCTTCATGCACGCCGCCGGACAGAAAGCGGCCCAACACGAGGCTGATGCTGCGGGCGGGAACATCGCCGTCGAGGCAGGTGAACATCGGATTGGTGAGATAGACGCGGGCGGAAAAATGGGTTGTTGCCGCGCCGTTCAGCAACTCCCAT
Source organism: Rhodospirillales bacterium (assembly GCA_043746675.1). Lineage (GTDB taxonomy): Bacteria > Pseudomonadota > Alphaproteobacteria > Acetobacterales > Acetobacteraceae > CAITOL01. The sequence goes on from JAYTQP010000471.1 coordinate 1,563, forward strand.
TTTTCGCCGTTGATGAGCAGCGACCAGGTGCTGATCAGCCTGGTGTCGCGAAACAGCAGGCCCAGCCCGCTCATCCCGTCCAACTGCCCGTCCGGATCGGCGATCCACACGGTTTCGGCGTGATGCAACACCAGTTGCGGCGCACTGCTGGAGATCTGCACTTGCATGGTTAGGTACTTTCGACCTGATGATGCGCCGGATCGCGGGTTTCTGGCATCAAGGTCGCCACAAGCGCAAACGCGGCCAGGCCGGCGATGCCGAGGCCGCCGAATGTTATTCCGGTTCCGAAGCGATCGGCGAGCACGCCGGCGAGCGA
>JAYTQP010000472.1:0-7274 GCA_043746675.1 Rhodospirillales bacterium
CGGCGACGCCGAAATGCAGGAACAGCGGCGATGCCGGGCGGCCGAGCCTGCCATCGGACACGCGGATATCGCGGATCGGGCCGGGCGCGAACGGCAGCCGGTCCCACACGCCTGCATCCTGCAACACCGTGCGCGACCCGGCGGCGATGGCGTAGGCGCGGCCGTCGAAGGCCGGATGTTCCATCGGCGGTAGCGGCGCGCGGTCCAGGATGGCGGTGCGCACACCGGATTGCGCCAGCAGACAGGCCAAGGTGCCACCCACCGGCCCGGCACCAACCACGCACACGTCAACCGCCAGCATCGCCCCGCTCCTGAAGAAGATCAGCCGGAGTTAGGCTGGGTTTCAGGCGGAAATGCAAGCCACTGCCCAGAAAATAGGCATGGTTTCGCCCGTCTGCCGGGCAAATCCGCTGCCGTCAGCGGATTTCTGGCGCGGCACGGTTCTTGAAAGGATGCCGCTATCCAAGATAAAGGACCGGAGTGAAATGAAGCTGATCATGGCTATCATCAAGCCGTTCAAGCTCGATGAAGTGCGCGAGTCGTTGACGCCGTTGGGCGTGCAGGGGCTCACTGTTACGGAAGTCAAAGGCTTCGGTCGCCAGAAAGGGCAGACCGAAATCTACCGCGGTGCCGAATACCAGGTGAACTTCCTCCCGAAAATCAAGATCGAGGTCGTCATCGGTGACGAACTGGCCGAGCAGGTGATCGAAGCGATCAGCAAAGCGGCTCAAACCGGCCGGATCGGCGACGGCAAGATTTTCGTCATCGATGTTGAACGCGCGGTCCGCATCCGCACCGGCGAAACCGACGCGCAAGCGCTCTAAGCGAGGATATAGCAATGAAATCGACCTTCCATCGCATCGGGCTGGCGCTGCCGGTGATGCTTCTGAGCTTGCCCGCTTGGGCCGACGACGCACCGAAACTCGATTCCGGCGACACCGCCTGGATGCTCACCAGCACCGCGCTGGTGCTGATGATGACCGTGCCCGGGCTGGCGCTGTTCTATGCCGGCATGGTGCGCAAGAAGAACATTCTTGCCACCATGATGCAGTCTTTCATGATCACCTGCCTGATTACGATAACCTGGATGGTCGCGGGCTATTCGCTCGCCTTCACCAACGGCTCCGCCTATCTCGGCGACTTTTCCCGGATTATGCTGAGCGGAATGGGGGCGGGTTGGGACAAGCCGTTCATCCTCGGCGCCGGTACCTCCAACGTGCTGCCGCAGACGGTGCCGGAAACCGTCTTCATGATGTTCCAGATGACCTTCGCCATCATCACCCCGGGCCTCATTGCCGGCGCTTTCGCCGACCGGATGAAGTTCTCGGCGATGTGCGTGTTTATGGTCGCCTGGTCGCTGCTGGTCTATTCGCCGATCGCGCATTGGGTTTGGTCGGCCACCGGCTTCCTCGGCGCCGGCGTGTTCGGGCTGCCGGGTGCGGCGGATTTCGCCGGCGGCACGGTGGTGCATATCAACGCCGGCATCGCCGGCTTGGTCTGCTGCCTCGTGCTCGGCAAGCGGGTTGGCTACGGGCACGACAACATGGCGCCCTATAACCTTTCGCTCGCGGTGATCGGGGCGTCCTTGCTGTGGGTGGGTTGGTTCGGCTTCAACGCGGGCTCGGCGGTGGCTGCCAACGGCCGCGCTGGCATGGCGATGGCGGTAACCCAGATTGCCACCGCCGCCGCCGCGCTGGCCTGGACGTTTGCGGAATGGATCCACAAGGGCAAGCCGTCCGTGCTGGGCGCGATTTCCGGTGCGGTCGCCGGGCTGGTCGCCATCACCCCGGCATCCGGCTTCGTGCTGCCCGGCCCGGCGCTGATCATCGGCATCGCCGCCGGCGTGATCTGCTTCTGGTCGGCAACCTCGCTGAAATCCATGCTCGGCTACGATGACAGCCTGGACGCGTTCGGCGTGCATGGCATCGGCGGCATCGTCGGCGCGCTGCTCACCGGGGTGTTCGCCTACGGCCCCTTCACCGCCACCAAAGACGCCCCGCTCGGCACCAACATCGGCGGGCTGGCGCAGTTCGAGGCACAGGTGGTGGCGGTCTGCGTGACTCTGCTCTGGTCGGGCGTGGTGACCTTCATCATCCTGAAAATCGTCGATGCCGTCATCGGCCTGCGGGTGACCGAAGAAGAAGAACGCGAAGGGCTGGACGTCGTGTTGCACGGCGAACGCCTCGGCTGATTATTCCACCATCTAGCCGCGCCTATTCTGGGGAGGAGTGGGCGCGGCACTGGTTTTTTAATGTTTCAGGCGCATTTGACGAAGAAACCCTCCACCCTCTCCACTCACTCATTCTATAGCCCTAACCCGCATTTCTCACAGGAGTGCGCGGTGATTGCGCCAGCGACGAACAAGGCTGATGCGGACAAGACCAAGCAAGCATGCGCGATCCCTGTGAGAGGCGATCGCGCTCTAGACTTCTTCAGCGGCCAGCCGGGTGGCCTGGTCGTCGGCGATTAGGGCGTCGATGAAGGGGTCTAATTCGCCTTGTATCACGCGATCCAGCTTGTAGAGCGTCAATTCGATTCGGTGGTCGGAGCAGCGGCCCTGCGGGAAATTATAGGTTCGAATGCGTTCGCTGCGGTCGCCGGTGCCAACTTGGCTTTTGCGGTCGGCGGCGCGGGTGGCATGCAGGCTCAGCCGCTGCTGCTCGTAGATCCTGGCGCGCAAGATTTTCATCGCCTTGGCCTTGTTCTTGTGCTGGCTTTTTTCTTCCTGCATTGTAACCACCGTGCCGGTGGGGATATGGGTGATGCGCACCGCACTTTCGGTTTTGTTGACGTGCTGGCCGCCGGCGCCGGAGGCGCGATAAACGTCGACGCGCAAATCGCCCTCGTCTATCTGCACATCCACCTCCTCCGCTTCCGGCAACACGGCTACCGTTACAGTTGAAGTATGAATTCGGCCCTGGCTTTCGGTAGCCGGAACCCGCTGAACGCGATGGACGCCGGATTCAAATTTCAGCCGGGCAAACACGCCCTTGCCGCTGATTTCGGCCAACGCGCCTTTCAAGCCGCCGAGTTCGTTGGCGTCGTACTCCATTACCTCGAACCGCCAGCCGCGCAGGCCGGCATATTTCTGATACATCTCGAACAATTCGGCCGCGAACAGACCGGCTTCATCGCCACCGGCGGCAGGGCGAATTTCCAGAATGCCGGACCGCTCGTCGGCGGCGTCCTTTGGCAGCAGCGCTAGGCGAATTTCCTGTTCCAAGGCCGGGATTTTCGCTTTCAGGTCGAATAATTCGGCCTCTGCCAGTTCTTTCATGTCGGGGTCGGTCAACATGCCGCGTGCCTCGTCCTCTGCTCGTTGCGCGCTTCGCAGATCGCCGACGCGGGCAACGATTGGCTCGATTTCGGCGAGTTCTTTCGACGCTTTAACGAACACCTCGCCGCCAGCGCCTTCTGACAGTATGGCGCGCAGTTCCTCGGCGCGGGCGACGATGCGATCGAGGCGGTAATCCAGGCTCATGCCAGCGTCGCAGCAAGCTCGGCGATCGGCACTTCGGTTTGTTCGCCAGTGGACAGGTCTTTCACTTGGGCGACGCCGCGGGCGATTTCGGCATCACCCAGAAGGATCGCCGCACGGGCGTTGGTTTTGTTGGCACGTTCCATCCGGCGTTTGACGTTGCCGCGATAGGCCATTTCGGCGCGCACCCCGGCGCCGCGCAAGGACTGCACGATGTCCAGTGCGGCCGCTTCCGCCGCATCCCCGATCGGGATCACGGCAACGCCGCGCGGCGCTTCCGGCGGCGCGTCGAGCAGCATCGCCAGGCGCTCGACGCCGGCGGCCCAGCCGACGCAGGGCGTGTGCGGCCCGCCCATTTCCTCCACCAGTCCATCATAGCGGCCGCCACCGAGCACGGTGCCTTGGGCACCCAGCGCAGAGGTGACAAATTCGAAGGCGGTGTGGCTGTAATAGTCCAGTCCGCGGACGATGCGCGGGTTTTCCACCACCGGCACGCCGATGCGATCCAGATGGCGACGCAGGGTATCGTAGAAAATGCGGGATGTGGGGTTGAGGTAGGGGTGGATGGTTGGGGCGTCGGCGACCAGGGCTTTGTCGCTGGGGTCTTTGCTGTCCACCACGCGCAGCGGGTTGCGTTCCAGGCGCGCCTGGCTATCTTCCGACAAATTGGCTTTATGGGCGGAGAAATAAGTTATCAGTGCGGCGCGATAGGCATCGCGGCTTTCTTTGTCGCCGAGGGTGTTAAGCTCCAGCACAACGTCTTTGGCGACGCCGAGCGCGTTGAGGATTGCCCAGCCGCAGGCGATAACCTCGGTGTCCGCCAGCGGTTCGGCGCTGCCCAGCACTTCAACGTCGATCTGGTGGAATTGCCGGTAACGACCTTTTTGTGGGCGTTCGTAGCGAAACATCGGGCCGGTATAGAAGACCTTCTGCGGTAGCGATTGGGTTAACCCGTTGGAGACCAGGGCGCGGCAAATGCCGGCGGTGGCTTCTGGGCGGAGGGTTAGGCTTTCGCCGCCACGATCGGGGAAGGAATACATTTCCTTCATCACGACGTCGGACGTATCACCCAGCCCGCGTGCAAATACGCCGGTATGTTCGAACACCGGCGTGCTCCATTCATCGAAGCCATAGGTGGCGGCGATGCGTCGGGCCGTTTCCACCACATGAAAATGCCGCCGCGCGTCCTCGCCAATAAGGTCATGGGTGCCGCGCACAGGCTGTATGTCGTTCACGTCGCTGTTACCCTAGTGGTAGTGCTGTCCGGTTTTGCCCGAACCAAAGTGCCAGAAGTTTTTTGGTTCTTTTTCCAAAAAAGAACAGCTTGCTGCTCAGCCTACGCAGCAGCCTTAGCCTGCTTTTCAGCATCAAGCAGTTTCGCCTTGGCTTCGACCAGCCCAACAATATGGTCGACCATGCCGCCGGCCTCGATCGTATGGTCGGTCTTCCCCGCCGCATACACCATATGCCGTCCGGCGCCTCCGCCGGTGAGGCCGATGTCGGTCATCAGCGCCTCACCGGGGCCGTTGACGACGCAGCCGATGATTGACAGGGTCATTGGGGTTTCGATATGAGCCAGACGCTCTTCCAGGGTCTGCACGGTTTCGATCACATTGAAACCCTGACGGGCGCAGGACGGGCAGGAGATGACGCGCACGCCGCGATGGCGCAGGCCGAGACTTTGCAGGATTTCCCAGCCGACGCGGACTTCTTCTTCCGGCTCGTCGGATAGCGAGACGCGCAAGGTGTCGCCGATGCCGGCCCAGAGCAGACTGCCCAAGCCGATGGCGGATTTCACCGTGCCGGTGCGTTTGCCGCCGGCTTCGGTGATGCCGATGTGCAGCGGGTGATCGGTGACCTCGGCCAGTTGCTGATAAGCGGCGACTGCCATGAACACATCTGACGCTTTGACGCTGATCTTGAAATTATGGAAGTCGTGATCTTGTAGAATTTTGGCGTGTTCGAGTGCGGATTCGACCAGCGCTTCCGGATTGGGTTCGCCGTATTTTTCCAGCAGATGGCGTTCCAGCGATCCGGCGTTCACGCCGATGCGCATTGATACATTATGGTCACGCGCAGCCTTGATAACCTCGCGCACGCGATCGGCGCTACCGATGTTGCCGGGATTGATGCGCAGGCAGGCCGCGCCGGACTGCGCTGCTTCGATGGCACGGCGGTAGTGGAAATGGATATCAGCGACGACGGGCACATCGACCTGACGGATGATGTCTTTCAGGGCGAGGGCCGATTCCTGATCGGGACAGGAGACGCGAACGATGTCGACGCCGGCGCGCTGGGCGCGCTGGATCTGGGCGACGGTGGCTGCAACATCGGTGGTTGGCGTGTTGGTCATCGTTTGGACGGGAATGGGCGCGTCGCCGCCGACCGGGACGTTGCCGACGAAAATCTGACGCGACTTGCGGCGCTCGATATGTTGGTACGGGCGGAAGCTCATTGGGGGTCTCATGGTTTTAAGGTGGGCGCAGCATGCGCTTTTGCTGAGATTTTCGCAAACCAAGGAAGTAAGTCTCTGAAAAAATTGTCCAGTTTTAGATGTGTCAAATTTACCCTGGTTGGAGTTACGCGCGCTGCAGCAGTGCGATAAGACCATCCAACTGGTCGAGCGAGCGGTACTGAACGCGCAAGGTCCCGCCCCTTCCGTCGAAGCTGATTTCGACCTTTAGGCCAAGAGTTTCCGATAAGCTTTGTTCCAGCGCTGCGGTTTCGGGATCACGTGCGCGTGGAATTTTTTCACTGCCTGATTTGCGTTGGCTGAGAGCCTCAGTCTGACGCACGTTCAAGCCGCCAGCGATAACGGCAAGCGCGGCTTTTTCCGGGTCAGTATGGCTGAGCAAAGCGCGTGCGTGGCCGGCGGTAAGGGCGCCTTTGCGCACCTCAGATTGCACGCGGGCCGGCAAATTCCGCAGCCGCAGCGTGTTGGCGACATGGCTGCGGGATTTTCCGACCGCTTCGGCCAACGTTTCCTGGGTCATCTTGAATTCATCGACCAGCCGCTGATATCCTTCGGCTTCCTCGATTGCGTTGAGGTCGGCGCGTTGGAGGTTTTCTACCAAAGCTGCCGCCATCGCTTCGATGTCGGTGAGGACGCGCACCAATACCGGCACGTTGTGTAAGCCTGCCAGTTGGGCTGCCCGCCAGCGGCGTTCGCCGGCGATAATCTGGTAGCGATCACGCTCGGTTGGATGAGGCCTGGCTAGTAAAGGTTGCAGCACGCCACGGGCACGGATGGAATCCGCGAGATCCTGCAAGTCCGCCGGGTCCAAGGCATCGCGCGGCTGGAACGGCCCCGGCGTTAAATGTTCGACGGGCATCGTGTTCACCCCGGCGGCCGACGGCGTGCCGACCGGCGGGCTGGCGGCATCCCCAAGCAATGCCGCGAGACCGCGGCCAAGGCGCGGGCCGACTTCTTTGGCGCTCATGCAGTGCTCCTGTCGTGATCGCGTTCGCGTTGCAGCAGTTCCTGCGCGAGCCGAACATAGGCCTGCGCACCGGGGGATTTGTAGTCATAAAGCAGTACCGGCTTGCCGTGGCTGGGCGCCTCGGAAACTCGGATGTTGCGTGGGATCATGGTTTCATACACCTGGGCACCGAAGAAGCTGCGTGCGTCGGCGGCGACGAGGTCGGAGAGATTATTGCGGCGATCATACATCGTCAGCACGATGCCTTGCAGCCGCAGCGTTGGATTGAGTGTTTGTTTCACTCGATCGATCGTCCGGATGAGTTGGCTGATCCCCTCGAGCGCAAAAAATTCGCATTGCAGCGGTACCAGCACGGC
>JAYTQP010000473.1:0-2476 GCA_043746675.1 Rhodospirillales bacterium
CCTTCGCGGTCGCGCCCCTGCTGGATGCGGCCGGCCAGCCGATCGGCGTGCGCGGCATCGCCCAGGACATCACCCGTGAGGAAGGCCAGGATGCCGCCCTGGCGGCCCGCCTGCGGCGCGGCGAAGTGGTGGAACATATCCTGACCCGCATGCGGCAGGAAGTTCTAGCTCCGCGCATGATGCAGGCCGCCTTGCAAGCGCTAACCTCCGCCATCGGCGCCGAAGGCAGCGCGGTGATCGACCTCACGCTGCCCGCCGCGCCGGAACCGGCCGGCGTTTTGCATCACTGCGGCGCACTGATCCCGGCTTCGGTGCTGCGTTGCGGTTCCGCGGCGCTCGCCTCCAACGCCCATGATCCGATCCAGCTACGAACCGAGGACGGGCTTGGCGTGCTGGGCTGCGGTTGCCAGCCGCGCTACGGCCAGCAGGCCGGCCTGCTGCTTTGGCGCGGCCTCGACAGCCGGCCCTGGGACAGCGACGACCTGGTGGTCGCCTCCGCCGCCGCCGGGGTGATCCGGATGGTGCTGGAACATGAAACCATTCAGCGGGAAATGTCGCGCCAGGCCCGCACCGATCCGCTCACCGGGCTGCTCAACCGCCGTGCCTTCATCGAGGAAATCCTCCGCCGGCTGGATCGGCTCGACCATGAAGCCCTGCCCGGCACCCTGATGTTCGCCGACCTGGACAATTTCAAACGGCTGAACGACGAAAACGGCCACGAAACCGGCGACGAAGCCCTGTGCGCAGTCGCCACCGTGCTGCGCGCCACGGTGCGGCCGGCCGATCTGGTCGCCCGCTTCGGCGGCGATGAATTCGCGCTGTGGCTCGACGCCGCCGACGATCTGACCGCGGCCGAACGAGCCGAATCGCTGCGCATCAACATCCCCGCCGTGCTGGCCGACGTTGCCGGCCGCAGCGACCTGGGGCTCGGCCTGTCGATCGGCATCGCCACCCGCTGGCCCGGTCGCGACGAGCCGATCGAGGCGCTGCTGCACCGTGCCGACCAAGCCATGTACGAGGTCAAGCGCGGCGGGCGCGGGCGATGGCGGGTGTCGCACTCCGGGCCCACCCACTCTGGGCCCACCCACTCTGGGCATGACGCATGATCGCGCCATATCCGATCACCCACGACGCACCGCTGCCACCGAGCCTGGCCGACGAGCGCACCCGGATACGGCTGGCCAGCGCGACGGACACTGAACAAACCGTGCTGCTGCAACTGGCGACCGACCAGGCTTTGACCGTGCGGGTCGCCGTCGCGATGAACGAAGCGGCGTCCATCGAGGTCAACCGCCTGCTCGCCAGCGACCGCGATGCCCGCATTCGCGCCTTGCTGGCGCGCAAGCTGGCCGCCCTGCTGGCAGCACTGCCGGCCGCCACCCGCAGCCGCATCGGACCGCAGGCGCGGGTCCACGCGCAGGTGCTGACCACGCTGGAAACCCTGGTAGCCGACGAAGCCGTGCGGGTGCGCGCGGCCATCGCCGATGTCGTGAAAGACCTGCCCGGCGTGCCGCGCGGGCTGATCCTGACCTTGGTGCGCGACACCGCGATGCTGGTCGCCGAGCCGGTGATCCGGCTTTCCCCGCTGCTGACCAGCGAAGATCTGCTCGCCCTGATAGCGGCGCCGCCGGTGGAGGCCACCTTGCTGGCGATTGCCGGACGCAAGCAAATCGGCGAACCGGTGACCGACGCCCTGGCGAGCGCATCCAATGCGGCCGCCGTTGCGGTGATGCTGGCCAACCCGACCGCGGCAATCCGCGAAGCCACGCTCGATGCGCTGGTTGCCCGCGCCAGCCATCATGCCGCCTGGCACGCCCCAATGGTGCGACACCCGCATTTGTCGTCCAACGCCGCCATGGCGCTCAGCACGATCGTTGCCGAACAACTGCTCGATGAACTCGCCGCCCGGGCCGATCTCGATCAGGCCGTTAGCACCGAACTGCGCCGTCGGCTGGAACAGAAACTCCGAGCCAGAGCCGATCGGCCGCCACAGCACGATGAATACGACGCCATGGCGCACGCGCGCTGCCTGCTCGCCGATGGGCAACTGGATGAACCGGCGGTGCTGGCGGCGATCGAACGCAGCGAAACCATCCTCGTCGGTGCCATGCTGGCGGTGAGCGCCGACCTGCCCTACCCCGCCGTGGAACGCGCCATTTCCATGCGCAGCGCCAAGGCGATGGTGAGTTTGCTCTGGCGCGGCAACTTCACCATGCAACTGGCCGGACCGGCGCAGTGCCTGCTGCTGGGTGCGGCGCCAGGCAGCGTGCTGTGCGCCAATCCGCGCGGTGGATTTCCGCTCGCGCTGGAAGAAATGCGCTGGCAGATCGAATATCTGACGCGGATGGCGCGCTGAAGCCATTCGGTGCCGAGGCGGAAGGCGTCAGCCGGTAGCCAGCTTTTCCGCGATGCCCTGCTTGCGCAGCAACTCGCGGTACGGGCCTGGGCGGGATGCCAGCACCGAGGGCGGGCCGTC
>JAYTQP010000474.1:0-2922 GCA_043746675.1 Rhodospirillales bacterium
TTCTACGCTAGCCGCTATTTTCCCGCCGGCCAAACAAATTCTGGGGTGCGCAACAGAGGTATGCGCCCGACATCGAGGCTGCGGTCGCGCAAGGTGACCGGCAGGTCCACGCTATCGGGCCCGGTATCGGCGGCCGGGCGGGCCAGCATGCCGAGCACGGCGCGCATCGCCTGGGCCGGGCGCGGGGCGAGCAGGTTGGTGGCGATCAGCGCGTCGATCAGGCTGTTATAGCCGCCGAGGCGGATTTGCCCGGCGAGGTTGGGTTGCAGCAATTCGTCCAGCGAGACGGTCAGATGGCCGGCGAGTTTCAGCTTGTCCCAACCGACGCTGAGGCGCGGGATGTCGATCTGGCCGTTGCCGGCGCGCCAGGCCTTCAGCGCCGGGGCGGTCAGTTCGACCGGCGCGCCGCCTTGCACGGTCACATCGAGGCCGGCGTATTCGAGCGTATGGCTCAGCGGCCAGTCCGGCGGTAGATCGGGCCGCAGGTCCGGCAGAACTGCGTTGGTGAGGTCCAGGTTCAGGGTCAGCGCGGCCCGATCGAGGCGCAGGCGCACCGCCTCGGCGGTCAGTTTGCCGGCCGGGGTGGCGGCATCGAGCCCGTCGAGTTCAATCCGGCTGCTGTCCGGGGTGGCGAGATCGACCTCCACTTCGGTGCGAGTGGCGCTGAACGGCACCAGCGGGCTGTTGCCGAGGCGGGCGGATTGCTTGCCGGCGATGGCAATGTGCACGGTTCGCGGTTGCAGCAGCGCGAGCCGCACGACGACGCGCGCGGCGTCCCATTCCAGCAACGGGCCGGCGATCCGCATGCCCGGCGTGGTCACCTCGGCAGCCCAAGGGTAGCCGCCGCGCACCGGGACATCGGCGAAGGTGGTCCAGCCCTGGCGGGCGAGGTTGCGCAGTTGGGTGGTGGTCTGGTCGATGATCTGCTGGGTGGCGACGTACCAGAGCACGCTGTGCGCCGCGATCAGCCCAAGTGGCAGCACCAGCGCCAGCCAGAGCCAGAAGGCCGGCCGGCGCCACCATCGCTGCGGGCCGTCCGGACTTGTCCCCAGGCCCGGTTGACCCACTTTGGGGCCGCGTGACGGCTTATTTTTCTCCGACATTCCAGTCCTTTATGTCGATTTATTGCCAAGTCGCTGGAACCCTGCGAGGTTTGCTTCCACAGCTTTATCCACAGGCTGGGCGGCGACGCCGACGCTATATGCAGCTTCCAACTGCGCCAGCAAGGCCCGGCGCGGCAAGCCCGCCGGCAGTGCCGGCCGGATGGCGACGGTGATGGTGCCGGGAAACCGGCGGAAGCTGCGGCGGCCCCAATGATGCCCGGAATCGGTCACCACGGGAACCACCGGCAGGCCGGTATGGTTCGCCATCGCGGCAATGCCCGGATGCAGCACGCCCACCTGCCCCGGCGGCATGCGGGTGCCTTCGGGGAAGATCACCACCGAGCGGCCGGCCGCCATCGCCCGTGCCGCGCCGCCCAGCAGTTCGCGGATCGCGGATGCGCCGGCGGCGCGATCGACCACGATCATCGCGGTTACCCTGGTGATCATGCCGTAGAGCGGGATGTAGCTGAGTTCCTTTTTCAACACATAGGCCGGGCGGTCGATCAGGTAGAGCCAGACGACGGTATCGAAGGCGGACTGGTGATTGGAGGCGATCAGCGCCGGCCCGGCGGGCAGGTTTTCCCGGCCGGTGACCACGACATCGATGCCGCAGAGCGGGCGGAGCGCGCCGACCACGAGCCGCGCCCAGAGCCGGGAAATCGCCTCGATGGCGGCGACCGCGCGGGCGCGCGGCAGCAGCGCTGCCAGCCCGCACAACAGCACCAGCAGCACCGAGATGAGGTAGAACCAGAAATTATAAAGCGCCGAGCGCAGCACGATCATCGCGCATCCTTTGCTTCCCGCTCGGCCAGCGCGCCGAGACCGCTGCGAACGGCGAGGTATTTGTTGAATTCGACGGCCAAGAGCCGCCAGCTCGCATTGTCCGCCGCCACCGGGACCGCCAGCAGTTGCGTATCCGGCAGGGCGCGGCACAGCTCGGCCAGCGCCCGCGGCATGTGATAGGACGAGGTTACCACGATCAGCGTGCGCACGCCGAATTGGTGCACCCAGTCGGCCGTTTCCAGCGCGTTGCCATAGGTGGAGTGGGCAGCGCGGCCCAGCGTCGTGCGAGCGGCCAGGGTCGGGTCTGGCACGCCGGCCCGGCGGGCGAGTTCGGCGAACCCGCCGGCGCCGACGCCGGAGATCAGCAGACGATCGGCGCGGCCCTCGGACAGCAGGTGCAAGGCGGCTTCGATCCGGCCAGGGGCGCCGGTCAGCACCACGATGGCGTCGGCGTGCGGCGGCAGGGCGGCGGCGCGTTCGCCGGCGCGCACGAACCAGGCAAAGCCGGCGAGCCACAGCGCGGCCAATACCAGCGGCACTGCTAGCAGCCGGCGGCTGGGCACCCGGCGGATCATGGCAACCGCCGCAGCAGGCGCCGCAGTGCGCGCCGGGTTGCCAGCCAGGGCAGCAGCGCGGTCGCCGCGACCGCGGCGAACAGCCCGGCCCAGAACGCCCACGGGATAGCGCCGGGCAGTTGGCGCCATGGTGTGTTCAGCAGGCGCGCGACGAGCGGGTGCGCGATGCCCGGGTGCGCGATTGGGGGGGCGGCCAGCAGGTCCGGCCAGAGCGGGGCGCCGAGCAGCGGGGCGGCCAGGGTGGACAGCACGAACAGGCAGGATAGCGCCAGGATCGCGCCGAGCCCGCCGCCGAGCAGGCCCTGGCGTAGGCTCGCGGTGGCCAGATAGGTGGCAATGAAACCATCGCTTGCGCCGAGTTCATGCAATGTTGCGGCAATATCGGCCTGGAGCGGCTTCCCGCCGCGGCTGGCCGCGACCAGCACGGCGGCGCCGGCCAGCGCGACCGCCAGCAGCCAGCC
>JAYTQP010000475.1:0-1596 GCA_043746675.1 Rhodospirillales bacterium
GGCGATTGGTGGCGGCAGATGGAATACATCATGCCGGTGATCCCGCGCCGGGCGGAGGTCAGCCGCATCTACGCGCTGTCATGCCTGATCCTGCGGGAGCGCGCCTTGTTCATCTGCGACACCCACATGAACCCGGACCCGACCGCCGATCAGATTGCCGAAATGACCCTGCTGGCGGCCGACGCGATCCGCGAATTCGGAATCACCCCGAGGGCGGCGTTGCTGTCGCATTCCAGCTTCGGCGCCTCCAACTCCCCCAGCGCGCGCAAGATGCGCACCGCGCTCGGGCTGATCCGCAGCCGCGCGCCGGGCTTGCAAATCGACGGCGAAATGCATGCCGATGCGGCGCTCGACCCGATCATTCGCGGCCGCGCGGTGCCGGACAGCCCGCTGGAAGGCGGCGCCAACCTGTTGGTCATGCCGAGCCTGGATGCCGCCAACATCGCCTTCAACCTGCTGAAATCCGCCGTCGCCGGCTTGCCGGTCGGGCCGCTGCTGCTCGGCATGGCCAAGCCGATCCATGTGCTGGTGCCCAGCGTGACCGCGCGCGGCATTGTCAACATCTCCGCCGTGGCGGCGCTGGAAGCGCGCGACCTGCGGCTGCGCGGCCAATAGCGATGCTATTCTTCCTGCTCGGATTGATCGCGTTGGGCGTCCTGATGGGCGCGCTCGGCATGTTCTCCCGCGCCCAGATCACCACCATCAAACGCTTCGGCGCCTGGGCGGCTGCACTGGGCGGCCTGTCGCTCGCCGTGCTGCTGCTGCTGACCGGGCGTGGGGCGACCGCGATCAGCGCGTTGTTTCTGGTCGGCCCGCTGGTCTGGCAATGGATGGGGCGCGAGGTGCCACGCCGGCCGGGCGCGGCACCGCGCAGCGCAGCGGGGCGGATGACAAGGGCCGAGGCGTTGGAAATTCTCGGCCTGAAATCCGGCGCGGCGGAAGCGGAAATCCGCGCCGCCCATCTTCGGCTGATGCGGGCGGCGCACCCGGATGCCGGCGGATCGGACTGGCTGGCGGCACGGATCAATCAGGCGCGGGATGTGCTGCTGGGATAAACCATCACTTTGCTAAGCCATTGCTTTGAGCGTGGCGGTCATCTTGTCACCGCCGGCGCGCCGTCCATCGCGGCCCGGATCCAAGCGCCGGCGTTGGCGATCGCCTTGCGCCCGGCGGCGAGTTGCTGGTGGAAGATCGGCCAGACATGGACCATTTCCGGCCAGATTTCGAGGGTCACCGGCACGTCCGCCGCGCCGGCGACGCGGGCGAGGCGGATGGAATCATCCAGCAGGGTTTCCGCCGCGCCAACCTGGATCAGCAGCGGCGCCAGGCCGGTGAAATCGCCGTAAATCGGCGCCGCCAGCGGATCGCGCGGATCAGCACCTTGCAGATAGGCCGCCGTCATCCCCAGCAGGCCGGCTTTCTGCACCATCGGGTCGGCGGCGGCGCGGTCGGTCATACTGTCGCCGATGGCTTCCATATCGACCCAGGGCGAAATCCCCCACGCGCCGGCCGGTTGCGGCAGGCCGGCGCCGCGGATCGCCAGCAAGGCGGCAACCGCAAGCCCGCCACCGGCACTGTCGCCGGCGATCACGATCT
>JAYTQP010000476.1:0-1902 GCA_043746675.1 Rhodospirillales bacterium
GCGATGGGCAAATTCGCCATGCGCGGGCTGGCCCAGTCGATGGCGCGGGAATTATCGCCGCAGGGCATCCACGTCGCCCATTTCGTCATCGATGGCGGCATCCGCAGCGCCGCGCGGCCGGCCACCAACGAAAATCCAGACGCCATGCTGGACCCCGACGCGATTGCCGAAACCTACTGGCACGTGATGCACCAGCACCGCAGCGCCTGGAGTTGGGAGGTGGAAGTGCGGCCCTGGGTGGAGAAGTTCTAAAGCGTGATGACCGAAGGTGGAATCACCGCAGGTCTGAATCACGCGATCTTACAATAAGTTAGCGCATGATGGCCGCTTCTATCGGCGGTCATCATGCGCTAACGCCCCTTCGCCGCCCGCCAGGCCGCGAAATCCACCCCGGTCTGGGGATCGGTCGGCGGATACAGCCCGCGAATGCTGCGGCCTTCCAGCACTTTTTCCTGCACGAAATCCTCGAACGCGGTCATTTCGGTGGCTTCCAGCGCGATCTCATCGGCGATCGCGGCCGGGATGATGGTGACGCCATCGGCATCGCCGACCACCACATCGCCGGGAAACACCGCCACATCGCCGCAGCCGATCGGCACGTTGATGTCGATCGCCTGATGCAAGGTGAGGTTGGTCGGCGCCGACGGCCGACGGTGATAGGCCGGCATGGCGAGCTTGGCGATTTCCGCCGAATCGCGAAAACCGCCATCCGTCACCACCCCGGCGACGCCGCGCATCATCAAGCGCGAGACCAGGATGCCGCCGGCCGAGGCCGCGCGGGCGTCTTTGCGGCTATCGATCACCATCACCGCGCCGGGCGGGCAGTCTTCCACCGCCTTGCGCTGCGGATGCGCCGGATTGGCGAACACGCTAATGCCGTTGAGGTCCTCGCGCGCCGGAATATAGCGCAGGGTAAACGCCTCCCCCACCATCGTCGGCGCGTTCGGGTTCAGCGGATGCACATCCTGGATGGTCTGGTTGCGCAGGCCACGCTTGAACAAGGCGGTGCACAAGGTCGCGGTGCTGACGGCGGCCAGGCGGTCGCGGGTTTCCGGTTTCATCGTCATTTCCTCAAAAAATATCGGGTTCGCCAACCGCCGCGCCGAAATCGGTGCGCAGAAAATCGAAGTCGCAGCCGGTATCGGCCTGGCCCACATGCTTGGCGAACATCCAGCCATAGCCCCGTTCGAAGCGCGGCGGCAGCGGCGTCCAGGCGGCCCGGCGCGTCGCCAGTTCGGTGTCCGAAACCTCCAGATGGATGCGTCGCGCCGGCACGTCCACGGTGATCATGTCGCCGGTTTTCACCAGCGCCAGCGGGCCGCCGATGAAGGCTTCCGGCGCCACATGCAGGATGCAGGCGCCGTAGCTGGTCCCGCTCATCCGCGCGTCGGACATCCGCACCATGTCGCGCACGCCCTGCTTCACCAGCTTCACGGGGATCGGCAGCATGCCCCATTCCGGCATCCCCGGCCCACCTTGCGGGCCGGCGTTGCGCAGCACCAGCACGTGATCGGCGGTAACATCGAGGTTCTCGTCCTCGACCGCTTTTTTCATTTCCGGGTAGCTGTCGAACACGATTGCCGGCCCGGTATGCACCAGCAGATGCGGCGCGCAGGCAGACGGTTTCATCACGCAGCCATCCGGCGCGATATTGCCGCGCAGCACCGCCAGCGCGCCTTCGGCGTAAATTGGCTGATCTTGGGTGCGGATCACGTCGTCGTGGAAGACCGCGGCGTCAGCGATGTTCTCGCCCAGCGTTCGCCCGGTCACGCTGGCCGCATCAAGATCGAGGTGATCGCGCATCCGGCTCATTAGCCCTGGCAGCCCGCCGGCATAGAAGAAATCTTCCATCAGGTAGGTATCACCGCTCGGCCGGATGTTGGCCAGCACAGGCACCTTACG
>JAYTQP010000477.1:0-4160 GCA_043746675.1 Rhodospirillales bacterium
ACCGTGAACGACCAGGGCGGCGACGAGACTTCAAGCTAGAAATTCCCAAATCATTGAACCGATGAACCCAGTCGCGAAGGGTCTGGCGGTCCATCCCACTTTGCGCCGCCGCCTCAGCGCGCGAAACGCCCTCCAGCACCAGCGCAAGCGCTAGAAGCCGCCGGACCTGTCGGCGTCACGGCTCCTAGACGCCACCACACGCAGCTCCGCTGCACTGTGATCTAGCCGCGTAATCTTGATCCCACTGGACATCGTGCACCCTTTCCCTTGCCGCGAATCGCGCCGCTATCGAATCCGAAATGCGGAGAAAAGGGAATCCCATAAGAGTCAGGAAAATTTAGGGTTGGTACAATTGAAAGTAAATGGTGCCGACGCCCGGGATTGAACCGGGGACCTACTGATTACGAATCAGTTGCTCTACCGCTGAGCTACGTCGGCATACCGCATGCTTCATACAAGATCGTCGTGGCGGGCTGCAACCTTGCGCTACACGATCGCGCCGCGCGCCTTTTTCCAGGCGTCGATGCCGCCTTCGATGTGGCGGGCGGACGCAATCCCGCCGTCCTGCGCGGCCTGCACCGCCATCGCCGAGCGTTCACCGAAAGCGCAATAGAACATTAGTTGTTTGCCGCTTCCAAGCGCAAGCGCGCGCAGGCTTCCGCCGGCACCGATACGCGCCTGCAACTCCGGATACGGCACGTGCAGCGCGCCGGGAATGCTGCCGTGGCGGTCGCGTTCGCTCTGTTCGCGCAGATCGATCAGCGCCACATCGGCGCGCCCGGCCAGCCCGCTGGCCTGCTGCGCCGAAAATGCCCAGCCACGCCGGGCAACCTCCTGCTGATGCAGGCCCTGGCGCATGTTGGCCGGCACCGCCACGTCCATCATTTTCGGGTTGGGCAGATGCAACCCGTCCATCACGGCGACATATTCCTCAACCGATTTAACCTGAAGCCGCGGGTTGAAGGCTTTCTCCTCGGCGATTGTGCTGACCGTGTCGCCCTTATAGTCGTGGCCGGGATAGACCAGGGTTTCATCGGGCAGCCGCAGCAGGCGGCCGAACAGGGAATTGTACTGGCGGCCCGCGTCGCCGTTCTGGAAATCGGTCCGCCCGGTGCCACGGATCATCAAGGTATCGCCGGTGAAAACCCGATCCTGCATCAGGAAACTATAGCTGTCGTCGGTATGGCCGGGGGTGTACATCACGTCCAGGCTCACGCCGTCGATGTTCAGCCGATCGCCATCGGCAATGCGCATGGACACAACATCGACGCTGCTTTGCTCCCCCATCACGGTGATGCACTGGGTGCGATCGCGCAGGGCGCCGAGGCCGGTGATGTGGTCGGCGTGCAGATGCGTGTCCACCGCCTTGACCAGGCGCAGATCGAGCTCCTGCATCAGTTGCAGATAGCGATCCACTTTTTCCAGCACGGGGTCGATGATCATCGCCTCGCCACCGTGGCGGCGGGCGATCAGGTAGGAATAGGTACAGGAAATCGGCTCAAAAAGCTGTCGGAAGATCATCGCACCACCGCGGCAGGTTCGGACGGTACCGATTATAGCCAGTCCAGCCGGGCGGTTGGCAAGCTATTGCGCCGCGGACAACACCAAAGCTGGAGCGGGTTTACGGATCGCCGCGATCAACGCCCGCACTTCGTTGCGTGCCGCCACATGGCTCATGCCCATATGGATGCCGAGGCCGCCGACTTCCTTGACGTCCATCAAAGTAAGGCCCTGGAGGTAGAGTTCGCGGAAAATCACCCGCTCGCCGAAGCCGCGCACGGTGCGAAAGCCGATCCGTTTGGCCAACGCTTCCAGCGTGCTGCCGACATCGCGCTTGTTGCGGGCTTCGGTGGCGCCGAGGCGGTTGCGCATCACGATCCAGTCGATCCTGCCGCGATCACGCGCGAAGCGGCGCTTGCGGGCATTCCACACCATCTCGCTGTAGATGCTCGGCTGCACCACTTCGTGATTGTCCGGATCGACCTTGGCCAGCATGGCGAAATCGACAAAGCTGTCGTTGATCGGGGTGACCAGGGTATCGGCCTGGGCGTGACCGAGGCGGCTGAGGAAAGTGTCCGATCCCGGGCAGTCGATCACCACGATGTCGCAGCCCTGCGAAAGGCCGGCCAGTGCCTCGTTGAAGCGGATGGTCTCGTCGGCCTCGGCGGCGGCGCGGCTGTCCAGTTCGCTGCGCAGTACGGCGGCGTGGGCGGGCTGCGGCAGCTCGATGCCGCGCGCCTTGGCGAAGGCGGCGCGCGCTTGCAGATACAGGTTCAACGTGCCCTGGCGGGCATCGAGGTCCATCGCGCCGACCCGATAGCCTTCGCGCAGCAGCCCGACGATCAGGTGCATCGCCGCCGTCGATTTGCCGGAGCCGCCTTTTTCGTTGCCCAGGACAATGACCTGGGCCCGCTGGTCAACCGTGATGCCGGACATGGCGGCGTTATCGGCCGGTCATGATCCGCTCGACCAATTGCCGCACCGTGGGCACGAAGCCGTTGGAGTAGAAAGAATCCTTGCCGAAGCGGTAGGCGTTGTGGCCGGAGAACATCAGGTTGTTGTTCAGCACGTCTTCGCTTTCGCCGTGGTGGGCGATGTCCTGCAAGGTTTTCTGGATGCAGAAGCTGCGCGGATCGGCCTTGCGGCCATTGTCGTAATCCGGCCCGTGCTGCGACCAGTTGGAAAAGCGGCACTGGGTCAGGCAGCCCATGCAGGCGGCCTGATCGGCGAGGATTTCCTGCTGGCCCGCGGGTGTGACGAAGATCAGCGTGCTGTCCGGCGTGCGCATCGCCTCGGAAAAGCCCTGCGTTTCCCAAACCATGGCGCGGTCGCGGTCGGTCGGCGTGACGTAAACCAGGCGGCGGCGCGGGCCGACGCCGAATTCGGCCTGGTGGTCGCCGACTTTTTCGGTGCTGAAGGCGATCTGGCGGTCGTTGCGGCCGCGCAGCTCGCCGATGAAGGCGTTGTTGACGGCGGAGGAATAGAAGCCGGTCGGGCTGAAGCGGTTCAGGAACACATCGCCTTCCTGCAAAGTCAGCAGGCGGCGCTTCCAGGTATCGCTGATCGGGCTTTCCTTGGTCAGCAGCGGGCGGGTGCCGAACTGGAAGGCGATCGGGCCGAGTTCGGGGTTGTCGATCCAGTGCGCCCATTCTTCCAGCCACCAGACCCCGCCGGCCATGATGATCGGGGTTTCGCCGAGGCCGAATTCGCGCATCAGCTTGCGCAGGGCGAGCACGCGCGGATAGGGGTCTTCCGGCGCCTTCGGGTCTTCGGAGTTGGACAGGCCGTTATGGCCGCCGGCGAGCCAGGGGTCTTCATAGACCACGCCGCCGAGCAGATCGGCGGCCTTGTGGAAGGCGCGCTTCCAAAGCGCCCCGAAGGCGCGCGCCGACGAGATGATCGGATAGTAATGAACGTTGAATTGCTGCGCCAGGTCGGCGAGGCGATACGGCATGCCGGCGCCGCAGGTGATGCCGTGGATCAGCCCCTTGGCGCCTTCCAGGATGCCGGTGGCGATACGTTCGGCGCCGCCCATTTCCCACAGGATGTTGGCATGGATGCGCGCTTTCGCCCCGCCGATATCATGCGCCCGCTGGGCCTGGGCGATGCCGCCGGCGATACCGTAGGCAACCAGTTCTTCGTGTCGTTCGCGCCGCGTTGGGGCCGAATAAGTTTGCGGGATGATCGCGCCGTCGTCGGTATAGCTGTCGGCGTTGACCGCGCTGAGCGTGCCGACACCGCCGCCGGCGGCCCAATGGCCGGCGGTGGTTCCGTTGGACACGGCCACGCCTTTGCCGCCTTCGACGATCGGCACTACGTCCACCCCGCCCATGCGGATCGCGTTGATCGGCTTCATCGTCGCTTTCGTCCCCGATTTTATTGCAAATATCCGGCGCCAGCAAGGCGCCGGGCCGGATAGCGCATTTGGCTATTTAAGGTCAGTTCAGCAACCGGTCGAGCAAAATGACAGCGAACGGCGAGGTAACACCAATACGGAAGAAAGTTTTTTGGTTCTTTTTTTCAAAAAAAGAACCGCTTCCTTTCTTCCCCCTGATCGGCGTGCCTAGTGCTTCGACTCATTCGGATAGTACCGAATGAGTCGAAGCACTAGGTTGATTTTGTGGGCCGATTCACCCAACGGGCTGAAGTGCCCGTTGGGA
>JAYTQP010000478.1:0-2218 GCA_043746675.1 Rhodospirillales bacterium
GATCACCACCGGGCGATGCTTGGTGCGCACCGTCTTGCGGGTTTCGTAGACGAAGAATTCCATTTTATCGAGTTCGAGCAGCAGATCGTTGGGGAACTCAATGTCGGCTTTGTCGATCTCGTCGATCAGCACAACGACCGGGGTTTCGGATTCGAACGCGTCCCATAATTTGCCGCGCACGATGTAGTTGGCGATGTCGTGCACGCGCGCGTCGCCCAACTGGCCATCGCGCAGACGCGAAACCGCGTCGTATTCATACAAGCCCTGCTGCGCCTTAGTGGTGGATTTGATGTGCCACTCGATCAGCGGCATGCCCAGCGCCTTGGCAACCTCGTGCGCCAGCACGGTCTTGCCGGTGCCGGGTTCGCCCTTCACCAGCAGCGGCCGTTGCAGGCTGACGGACGCGTTGACCGCAACCTCCAGATCGCGCGAGGCAATATAGTTTTCGGTACTTTTGAATCCGCTCAACACAAATCCCCTTGAACATTTCTTCGCCAGGATTGTCGGGGCTGAGGACGGTTTCGGCAAGAGGGGGCATGGTGGGCGCGACAGGGATTGAACCTGTGACCTTCCCCGTGTCAGGGGGACGCTCTCCCGCTGAGCTACGCGCCCTTCAGCCGGGTTGCGCTTCGTAGGCGCGCGTCGGCGGCGCGTCAAGCCGACCCGAAAACCTCATCGTTATGCTCGCCGACCTTGGGCGAATCCCGCGTCGGGTAAGGCCGGTGGCGGTCAAACGACAGCGGCAGGCCAACCACTTCCAGGCTGGTGCCGGGCAGCGTGCGCAGCATATCCATCGCGGCAAGCTGCTCGGTGGCCGCCAGTTCGGCGATGTTGTTCACCGGCGAACAGGGCACACCCACTTTGGTCAGGGCTGCCATCCACGCATCGCGACTCTGCGTGCGCAGCACCGGTTCCATCATCGCCAGCAGCGCCGCCTTGTTCACCGCCCGCTTGCGCCCATCGGCAAAGCGCGGATCGGCCGACCAGCCGGGATGGCCGAGTGCAGCGGCGCATTTCACGAACAGCCGGTCATTGCCGGCGGCGATGCAGATCGGCCGATCGGCGGTTTCGAAGGTTTGGTAGGGCACCAGCAGATTGCTGCCGGTGCCGTGGCGCTCCGGCACCGTGCCGCTGTGCTTGTAGCCGTTCATCACCCCTTCGACCCAGGCAACCGAGGTTTCGAACAGCGAGGTGTCGATCACGCAGCCAAGCCCGGTGCGCTGGCGCTGCTGTAAGGCGGCCAGGGCGCCGATCACGCACCACATGCCGGTAGCCTTGTCGTTGATCGCCGGGGCGCAGAAGGTCGGCGGGTCTTCCGGCCGGCCGGTCAGGGTCATCACCGCGCCATAGGCCTGCAACAGCGGGTCGAAGCCCGGCGCCAGCCGCAGCGGGCCGGTGTAGCCGAACGCCCAAATCGAGCAGTAGATCAGCCGCGGATTGACCGCCAGCATCGCCTCCGGCCCGATGCCGACATCATCGACGATGCCGGGGCGCAGATTCTGGATCAGGATGTCCGCGGTTTTCACCAGTTCGGTCAGTTTGGCGATGTCGTCGGCAGATTTGATATCGACGGTGACCGAGCGTTTGTTGCGGTTCTGCGCATGGAAAAACAGCGAATCGCCATCCACGAACGGAGGCCCCCAGAGCCGCGCATCGTCGCCGCCATCGGGCTTTTCCACCTTGATGACATCGGCCCCCATGTCGGCCAGGATGGCGCCGGCGAGCGGGCCGGCCAGCGCCTGGCCGACCTCGATCACGCGAATGCCGTCGAGCGGTCCTTTGCGCGCAGCGTTGGGCATGTGCCTAGCTCCGCCGCACCGAGCCGGCGGTCATCCCGCCGTCGATGATCAGTTCGGTGCCGGTGATGTAGCGCGACGCCTCGGATGCCAGGAACAGCACCCCGTTGGCGATTTCCACCGGTTCCGCCGGCTTGCCGATCGGGGCGGCGAGGCCGAGCAATTGCGGGTCCATCGGCGCATTCAGCCCGCCGCCGGCAGGCGTGGTGACCTTCTTCCAGATGTCGGTGACGATGATGCCGGGATGCACCGAGTTGACCCGGATATTGTCGCCCGCACCAGCGCATTCCATCGCCATTGATTTGGCGAACAACCGCACTGCACCCTTGGACGCCGAATAGCCCGCCAGTTGCGCCGAGCCGCGCAGCCCGGCGACCGAGGACATCATCACCAGCGAGCCGCCGCCGGCCTTGCGCATCGCC
>JAYTQP010000479.1:0-2151 GCA_043746675.1 Rhodospirillales bacterium
CCACCGCCGCTTTCGCCGAAAATCGTCACGCAGGCCGGGTCGCCGCCGAAGGCCGCGATATTCGCCTGCACCCATTGCAGTGCTGCGACCAGATCGAGCAGCCCGGCATTGCCGGAATGGGCAAATTCTGGCCCGCCGACGGCGGACAGATCCAGAAAACCAAAAATATTCAGCCGGTGATTGACGGTCACGACCACCACATCGCGCTGCGCTAGCCGGCTGCCGCGGGTGAAATCCGAATTGCCGGACCCGGTGGCGAAGGCGCCGCCATGCAGCCACACCATGACAGGCTTCTTGCCGGCCTTGGCGGTGGACCAGACGCTGAGGGTCAGGCAATCCTCGCTCTGCGCCCCGGCATCGCGCTTGCCGAGGAAATCCGCCACTTCGAGCCGGTTCGGGTAGGTGCCCCGAATTTGCGGCGCCATGTTGACGATGCCGGTCGTCTCTCGCACCCCATCCCAGGGGACGACCGGCTGTGGCGGGCGGAAGCGGTTGGCGCCGGACGTATCGGCGCCGTAGGGAATGCAGTACCACACCGGCACGCCTTCGATTTTGGTGCCGCGCACCTGCCCGCTGGTGGTGGTCGCGATTAAATCATCCTGCATGGCCGGTTCCCTCGATTTCCCGCACCATGCCGCGCGCCGGCTTACCCGACAAGGGCGGTGATCGCCTTCAGGGTGGCATCCGCCGCCCAGTCGATCGCACCTTCCAACTTGCCGCGTTCGAGGCCCTTGCGGTCGATGATGAAGGTGGTCGGCAGCCCGCGCGCGCCCCAGGCTCGCGCCGCCTCGCCCTTCGGGTCGAGCCAGATCGGCAGCCCGTCGATGCCGTGGCTGGCGTAGAATTTGCGCACCACGGCAAGCCCGCCGCGATCGGAGGAGAGCGGCAGCACCAGGATGCCGGCCGCCGCCGCTTTGCGGGCCAGACTTTGCAGCGCCGGCATTTCGGCGACGCATGGCACGCACCAGGTTGCCCACATGTTGATCAGCAGCCCCTTGCCGGCGAATTCGCCGAGGTGGTGGGCGGCGCCATCGGCATCCTGCAACGCGATGTCTGGCGGCGCCACCGCCGGCGTGGTCGGCTGAAAAACGCTGAACGGCTGTAATAAAACATGCTCGCCGCCCTCGGCCGGGATGATGTGCACCACCGGCGCCGGTTTGCGCCACAGGGTCGCCGCCGCTACGGTCCCGACCGCAAGCGCGCCGGTGGCGATCAGGGTGGTTCGGCGCGAGATCGACTTCATCACAGGATGCCTCCGTTGACCGCGATCATAGACAATAATGCCGACCAGCGGAACGACCCCGCCAACCAGCAATGGGGCGGGCGATTCGCGGCCGGCCCGTCGATCATCATGACCGAGATAAATGCCTCGATCGGCTTCGACCGCAAGATGTGGCGGCAGGATATTCGCGGATCGCTGGCGCATGCCGCGATGCTGGCCCGGCTCGGCATCATCAGCGCGCAAGATCATGCCGACATTGGCGCGGGCCTGGCCCAGATCGGCGCCGAGATCGACGCCGGGACCTTCGCCTTTTCGACCGAACTCGAAGACATCCACATGAATATCGAGGCGCGGCTGACCGAGCGCATCGGGGAAGCTGGCAAGCGGCTGCACACCGGGCGATCCCGCAACGACCAGGTGGCGACCGATTTCCGGCTTTGGGTGCGCGATGCGATCGACGGGCTGGATGCGCAGGTGAAGGACGTCATGCTGGCGCTGGCCCAGCGCGCGGCGGAATTTTCCGCCGCCCCGATGCCCGGCTTCACCCATTTGCAAACCGCCCAGCCGGTCACCTTTGGCCATCATCTGCTGGCCTATGTGGAAATGTTGGCGCGCGATCGTGGCCGGCTGGCCGATTGCCGGCGCCGACTGAACGAGTGCCCCCTCGGCGCGGCGGCTTTGGCCGGCACCTCGTTCCCGCTGGATCGGGACATGACGGCGGCCGAGCTGGGTTTCGACCGTCCGACCGCCAATTCGCTCGATGCGGTGTCGGACCGCGATTTCGCGCTGGAGTTTCTGTCGGCGGCGGCGATTTCGGCGATGCATCTGTCCCGCTTCGCCGAGGAAATCGTGATCTGGTGCAGCGCACCGTACGGCTTCATCCGGCTGTCGGATGCGTTCACGACAGGCAGCTCGATCATGCCGCAGAA
>JAYTQP010000480.1:0-2179 GCA_043746675.1 Rhodospirillales bacterium
GCGGCGGTGCGGCGGGACGCGGTTTCGATCTGGATGCGGGCCAAGTTGCCAACCTTGCTGCGCCGGGTATCCGGACGCACCAACCGCCCGCTGCTGAACGGCAATGACCCGGCTGAGGTGCTGGAAAATCTGATGGCGCTGCGCCACCCGATTTATGCCGAGGCCGACGTGATCGTGGATTGCTCGGACGAACCGCCTGACAATACCACGCTGAAAGTGCTGGAGGCGCTGGAACGCTGGCGCCCGGCGCGGCGGCTGGCGCTGGCGCTGTCCACCGGGCGCTACGATGTGGTGGTCGGCAACGGGTTGCTGGAACGCGCCGGCGCCCTGCTCGCCCCGGTGCTGCCGCAAAAGCGCGCGGTAGTGGTGACCGATGCCGCGGTCGCCGACATTCATCTGCCGCGCCTGCTGGAAGGCCTCGCCGCCGTTGCCATCGATGCCCGCGTGATCGTGGTGCCGTCCGGCGAGGCGTCCAAATCGATGGCGATGTATGGCGCGGTGGTCGAACAACTGCTCGACCACGCCGTCGAACGCAAAACCGCGGTGATCGCGCTTGGTGGCGGGGTGGTCGGCGACCTCGCCGGCTTTGCCGCCGCCACCACCTTGCGCGGGCTGCCGTTCGTGCAAATTCCCACGACCTTGCTATCGCAGGTCGATAGTTCGGTCGGCGGCAAGACCGGCATCAACACCCGCCACGGCAAGAACCTGCTCGGCGCCTTCCACCAGCCGCGCATGGTGTTGGCCGACACCGCGACCTTGGCCACCCTGCCCCGCCGCGAACTGGCCGCCGGCTATGCCGAAATCGCCAAGGCCGGGCTGATCGGGGACGCCGCATTCTTCACCTGGTGCGAAACCAACGGTGCGGCGGTGGTGGGCGGCGATGTGGACATGCAGGCCGAAGCCATTTTGCGCGCCTGCGCCTTCAAGGCCCAAGTGGTTGGCGACGACGAGCGCGAGGAAAAACCGAACGACGGCCGTGCCTTGCTCAATCTCGGCCATACGTTCGGGCATGCGCTGGAGACCGAGCTTGGCTATGGCGCGATTTTGCATGGCGAGGCGGTGGCGGTTGGCATTGGGCTGGCGTTTCAGCTTTCGGCCCGGCTGGGGTTCTGCCATCCGGCTGACCCGGCGCGGGTGATGCGGCACATGAGCGAGGTTGGGCTGCCGGCCGAAATCGGCATGCTGAACCGGCGCATTTCGGCCGAACGGCTGATCGGCCACATGCGGCGGGACAAGAAAATGCAGAACGGCAGGCTGAAATTCGTGCTCGCCCGCGCCATCGGCAGCGCCTTCACCTGCGACGAGGTGCCTGATGACGCGGTTCAGACCCTGCTGCGCGACGCCGGCTGCGAGGAATGAGATGATCGACGGCCGCCCGGAAATCTACCTTGCCGGCCCGGAAGTGTTCCTGCCCGATCCGTGGGCGCGGGCGCGCGAACTGAAGGAGATTTGTGCGGCGCGTGGCGCCGTCGGCTGGTTTCCGATGGACAACCAGGGCGATGTGCAGCATCCCGACCCGGATGAAATGGCCACCCGCATCAGCCGCGCGGACGAGGAACTGGTGCGAAGCTGCGATGCCGTGGTCGCCAACATGACGCCGTTTCGCGGCCCGTCGATGGATGCCGGCACAGTGTTTGAAATGGGGCTTGGCAAGGGGCTGGGCAAGCTGGTGGTCGGCTGGACCGAAGATCGCCGCCGCTGGCAGGACAAGATTTCTTCCATTGGCCCGCTGCGCGAAACGCCGAGCGGATTGCGCGATGCGCACGGGATGCTGGTGCGTGACTTCGGGCTGATCGACAATCTGATGATGGTGAAAGGCGCGGCTTTCGTTGCCGCTGATTTTGCTGGCGCGGTCGATTTCGTGGTTGCGCATTTCCGGCGCTGACATGATCACGACCCGCTTTGCCCCGTCGCCGACCGGGTTTTTGCATCTTGGACACGCGGCCTCGGCGTTGCAGGGCTGGCGGGCGGCGCGGGCGGCCGGTGGAAATTTTTTACTCCGCATCGAGGATATCGATCCCGTCCGTTGCCGACCGGAATACACCGCTGCAATTCAGGAGGATTTGCGCTGGCTCGGGCTGGATTGGGATGGGCCGGTTCGGGTGCAGTCCGCGCATTTTTCCGCGTATCGGGCGGTGCTGGACCGGTTGAGCGCGCGTGGGTTGCTTTATCCATGCTT
>JAYTQP010000481.1:0-1529 GCA_043746675.1 Rhodospirillales bacterium
CGGCGCGATGCCGGGGGTGCCGATTTCGCCAACCCCGCCGATCGGCGCGCCGGAGGCGACGATTTCCACCGTGATATCGGGCGCGTTGTGCAGTTGCAGGGCGGGATAGTCGTGGAAGTTGCTCTGCACGATGGCGCCGCCCTCGAAGTCGATGCGGCCGAACAAGGCGGCGCTGAGGCCGTAATTGATGCCGCTGCGGATTTGCGCGACGACGTTGTTCGGGTCGATCGCGCAGCCGCAATCCACCACCGCGTGAACCCGGCGGACCCTGATCGCGCTGCCGGCGATTTCGACCTCGGCGATCTGGCCGACGAAGGAATGGAAGCATTCCGACAGTGCCACGCCGCGCCCGACCAGCGTGCCTGCCGCGGTGGCGGCACTGCGGGTGGTGAGGTCCCAGCGCGCCAGCCGCCGCAGCAGGGCTTCGGCGCGACGGGCGGCATCCAATCGGGCAGCGGACAGTAGCCGGGCGCGGTAGTCGATCGGCGAGATGCCGGCGGCGGCGGCGAGTTCGTCGATGAAGGTTTCGAAGAAGAAGCCGCCGAAACTATGGCCGACCGAGCGCCAGAAGCCGACCGGAATGCCGAGATCGACGGCGAAATGTTCGATGCTGCGGTTGGGGATTTCATAGAAGGAAAACACCGCGCCATCGACGGCGCTGCGATCGGCCAGCAATCCGCCTTTGGCCTGCGGCAGCACCCGGGCGGTGAACTGATCGGTAACCGAGGGCACTGCGATCCGATAGGTCAGGCTGGTGGGCATGCTGTCCGGCCCGAACGTGGCGCTGGCATCCACCATCGCGGCCGGGCGAAAAACATCGTCGCGCAGGTCTTCCGGCCGGGTCCAGATGGTTTGCACCGGGGTGCCGCGCACCGCACTGGCGATTTCGACCGCCTTGCGGATGTACTGCAGATCGGCCCGCCGCCCGAAACTGCCGCCGAGATAGGGGGTGATGACCTCAACCGCCTCCTCATCGACCCCGGCGGCGCGGGCGGCGATCAGCTTGACCAGGCTGAGCGACTGGTGGCCGGCCCAGATGGTGACGCCGCTATCATTCACCAAGGCGGTGGCGTTGATCGGCTCCATTGCGGTATGGGCGAGAAACGGGGCCTGGTAGCGGGCAGTTATTTTCGGGCTGGTGCCGGCGGTCGGGTCGCCATCATTGTCGATGACCCAGCGCGGTTTGAAGGAAGCACCCTGGTCGAGGGCTGCGGCATAGCGCGCGAACACATCGGCGGTCGAAAGGTGCGACGCCTGCCGATTGTCCCAGACAATGGTTGCCGCCTCCAGTCCGGCCAGGGCGGCAGCAAAGTCGGTGGCGATCACCGCCACATAATCGGTGCCGGTGACGATTTGGCGTACCCCCGGGATGGCGCGGTCCAGCGTCGCGCTCGCCGACCGCCCACCCAGGCGCGGGGCATGACGGATGGCCGCGTATAGCTGGCCCGGCATCCGCGTATCGATGCCGAAGCGGGCTTGCCCCAGGGTTTTCGGAACCGCGTCGGCGCGCGCCAGGTTCTGGCCGATCA
>JAYTQP010000482.1:0-16388 GCA_043746675.1 Rhodospirillales bacterium
CGCCATGCTTACTGACGCAGCGATTAAAGCACTGAAATCTAGAGAGAAAAGCTATAAGGTGACCGACCGCGATGGGATGTACCTTTTGGTCATGCCGTCGGGTGCGATGACATTCCGCTTCGACTACCGTTTAAACGGGCGCCGCGAGACCGTGATCATAGGGCGATCCGCCTCGGCATGAAGCTGTTCTTGCTGACAATGGTCCGCAAAAGTGAATTGCAGGACGCCGTCTGGGACGAGGTCGATTTCGAAAACGCCGTCTGGTCGATTCCGAAGGAGCGGATGAAGCGGTCGCGGCCGCACAACGTTTATTGGACAAGTTGATTACCGATATAAGGTGAGATCGTTGTTCACTCGCAAAACTGCTTGCTGGGGATCGATCCCAAAGGAGGAATTCCGATTGCCAATTTGGGTTCGTCACATCAGCTCTGTGATTGCTCAAACGGACTACAGCAGCTTTCGGCGGGCCGCTGCGGCACTTCGAAGGTAGAGGTTTCAGGTTCTAATCCTGATGGGCGCACCACGTCTATCAAATCGAAGTGCAGCAAGGCAGGTTGCGGACACGAACGCCGTGTTGGTGCCGCGCACGCTTCCCGCTTTCGGTGCAATTTCCTTCAAGACTTGCAACCCGAACCAGTGTCATGTTCAACAATTAGACCTGTTGCAAAAGTCGCTTTCGGCCAGAAATTCCTCAATGAATACAATGGGCTGAAATCAACAAAACCGATTTTCGCAACAGGTCTATTGATGAAATGGTCAATTTTGGCTAATGTGATAGAATATCGAATGGTAGCCATGAACTCCCCAAATATAGTTTTGACCAAGCGCGTTCACAAAGTTTCGCAACATCGATCTGGCATTGCCGGCATCGAGGCTATGACAATGCTTAGTGAACACACATTTCCTCGTCATTCCCACGATCAGTTCGGTTTTGGCGTGATGACTGCCGGTGCCCAACGCTCCTGGAGTATTCTCGGCGAAGTCGAATCGGGAGTTGGTGACGTCATCATGGTCAACCCCGGCGAGATTCATGACGGTGCCCCCATAGGCGGGGCAAGGGGTTGGCACATTCT
This sequence comes from Rhodospirillales bacterium, assembly GCA_043746675.1. Taxonomy (GTDB): domain Bacteria; phylum Pseudomonadota; class Alphaproteobacteria; order Acetobacterales; family Acetobacteraceae; genus CAITOL01. The sequence continues at coordinate 1,074 of JAYTQP010000482.1, forward strand.
CTATCTTGATCCTGAATTAGTGATGCGTGAGGTTGGGGAGGAATACGGGAAGAGCGACTTCGCTATGTGCCCAGTTGCCCGCGACCCGCAACTAGGAGGGGATATACTCCGCTTTTTCAAAGAGATGGAATTGTGCTCGACAGATAACATGGCGAAGGAGGAGGCTCTCCTTTGCTGTCTGATGCGCATTTTGCAAAAGCATGGCCTCGATGGGCCACGCAAACCACCGTCATCCCCGCCCGTCCTCCGAGCCATCCGGCGGCTGGAAAACGCACCGGAAGTTTCAACGTCACTTGGTGACTTGGCGGCATCGTCCGGAGTCAGCCGGTTCCAACTTCTGCGGGGATTTTTTCGGGAAACGGGTGCAACACCTCATGCTTATCTCGTTCAGCTCCGCGTTCGTATGGCGCGCCGCTTCCTCGCAGCCGGAAACAGTCCGGCCGAGGCCGCGCTTTTGGCCGGCTTTGCTGACCAAAGCCATTTGACTCGGGCCTTCGTGCGCCAGTTCGGTATCACACCTGGCGGATACAAGACGGCGATCAGCTAAAGCGGTTGTCTGCAATATGCTTCAAGACGCGAACATGAAGAGGCTGCATTTTATGCATTGAAGGCTCAATGTTGATGAAGGCAGTCGAATGCATTTTTTCTATGCCAAAAATATCCAAAAGGATTTTCCGGAACTTATCACCGGAGTAATAACTATAGATGGAGTCACGCCTGCGGGAAACGTTTCGGCATGGACCGAACATTTTTGCGATATTGCTGGTAGACGCCTCGCTCTTGAGACGGAAGGCACCTTTCCCGAGATACAGGCGTGGCGAAAGGCGTTTGGCAGAATGGGCCTAAAGCCTACTCAATATCGATGTGCTTCAGAGGCTCTGTTGCGGCGCTTTCGAACTGATATGGCGCTTCCAAATGTCCACCCCCTCGTAGATCTTTGCAATTCCATATCGATTGCCTTTGCCATTCCGATCGCTGTGTTTGATCGATCGAAAGTTATCGGAGATATGGAGTTCAGATGTACTGATGGCAGTGAAGTCTATGAAACATTCGGGGGTGAAATTGAAAACCCTGACGTTGGCGAAATTATCTTCGCCGACACCTCGGCAAGAGCGCATGCAAGACGGTGGGTAAATCGGCAGAGCGGCTACTCAGCCGTGCGCGATGAGACAACGCACGTTTTAATCGTCACCGAGGCTATGCACGAAACCGCTCGCAGAGATATTGCACAGCTGGTTGCGGCTCTCACGCGCACGGCGGTTGAGATATGGCCTTTGGCGGTGATAACAGAAGGGGCAAGCCGATGAACATTGATTTCTTAATGACATCGCTGATCGTTGTGGCTTCGCCGGGAACGGGGGCACTCTACACAATAGCAACAGGCCTATCGCGTGGCGTTCGTGCCGGTCTAGTAGCTGCCTTTGGCTGCACACTCGGTATCATTCCGCACATGCTCGCCGCGATCACAGGCCTTGCGGCGCTATTTCGGACCAGCACGCTGGCGTTCGAGATCGTGAAATATCTTGGCGTTGCTTACCTTCTATATATGGCTTGGAACACATTAAAAGAGACCGGCCCGCTTCAGGTCCAAGAAGAAATAGACAAGCGTCCACCGCTAAAGATTATAACCTCGGCGATTCTTATCAATCTGCTCAATCCAAAACTTCCTATTTTTTTCCTCGCTTTCCTTCCACAGTTTGTGAGTGCGAATGATCCATCAACTGTTTCGCATATGATAACACTGAGTGAGATTTTCATGTTGATGACATTCGTGGTTTTCGCACTCTACGGTACTTTTGCCGCATTCATGCGCGGACATGTTTTGTCGCGGCCGGAGGTGCTGGTTTGGATGCGTCGCGGTTTCGCAACTGGTTTTGCTGGGCTCGGTTTAAAGCTCGCGCTTAGCCAGCACTAGGCGACCGGTTACCGTTGAAGCTATTGCGAGGATTTAAAGTTGATTTATCCTAAAATTCGACATTGATCGATCGTCAAAACAGAGAAGGATGTGCAGTACTCAGCCATCCCCTCATTTTGTCTATGCAAATATCCCATTGAATTGTCCGGCTTGTGAGACGGCCTTTGCGAATGCCGCCATGAGGGGGACGAGCCTGTGTTCTGGCATGTTGGGGATGAGTTCGTAGACATGCAGCCCTGTCGGAACAGCGAATGGGTGCGGGTCTTGGACGTGTTGGATTTGCGCTGGCGGTCCATGCCGAGGCTCTCGCCGACGGCGCCGAGCAGGGTCAGTAGCGCCATGGCAAAGGCGCTGACCAGCAGCAGCCGATCGCGGCGGGTTGGCTCGCCGATGCGGGGTAGGCGGTCGATGATGCTCCAATCCTTGATCGTGCCGATGCAGTGGAACTCGCTTGGGCCGTTCATGGTGTGGTAGACGGTCGGGTCGGCGGCCATCGCGTTGAAGCTGGCTTCGAGTTCGGCCGGCCAGGGGATGCGGCAAACGTGGCGATTATTGAACACGCGCACGGCAGCGGTGTATTCGTCGCTGTCGGTGGTGCCGGCGGCTTCGTGGTGGAGCAGGATGGCCTGCACGGGCGGGGGCAGCAATGCGCGCATCTTGTTGGCTTTCTGCAACTATAGCGCCATCGAGGCCGGAGAGTTGGAAATTATTAGCGAGCGCAGCCCTGGCGGGCGGGTTACCGCGTGTTCGCTGGAGGCGAGTTCGGCTTAGCGCAGCAGGTAGTTGTGCGGCACGCCTGGCCCGCCATGCAAGGCGACCAATGGCGGTTTGCTGCCGGCCGGGTTGCCGGTGATGCGGTGCCAGGTTTTGTGGCCTTGAAAATCGGCGTAGCCTTCGGTGATGGGCTGGGTCATTGGTTTATACCCCGAACAAATTCGATGCCTGCGCCGGCAGTTCGCCGCGCTCCACTTTTGTAACGATTTCGGTCAGCGCGGCGTGGGCCGGAGCGGGGACGCCGATTTCGGTGCCTTTTTCGGCGATGAAGCCGTTCATGAAGGCAATTTCGGTCCGGCGGCCCTTCTGCATGTCCTGGCCCATCGAAGGTCGGCCGTCGCTGTTGCGGCCACTGTTCTGGGCGGCTTTCAGCATGGCGGCGTCCACTTCGGCAAAAGCGTCGCGGTCGCCGTGGGCGGCGCGGTCCAGCAGGTCGGGCGTGAAGCCGCTGATTTTCTCCAACGAGTAGCCCAGCGCCTGCCCAACCCGCACCGCCTGGCCGCCGAGGCGGATGGAGAAGTCGCGGATTTCGGCGTAGCTGTCCATGGTTGTGTTGGACAGGCCGGTGGCCGCCGAGACGCCGTTACGCATGCCGTTCTGGCAGAGTTTCGACCAGCGTTCGCCCCACAGGTTCGCCGTCGCCTTGGCGCTGTCGATGCCGGCGAGCATTTCGGCCAGCACTGTCACCCGCTCGGTAATCCGGCCATGCACTTCGCCGACGCGAAACACCGTGTGCCTGTCCCCGCCTTTCGGCACCAGCCGGCGAACGTGGCCAGCTTTGTGCAGATCGACCGAAATGGAAGACGCCACGCAGCCGACCACGCGGCCCCAGCCGACGATGCCGGCGATGCGTTCCTCATTGATGCAGTTCTGGATCGACAGCACGAAGCCGGCTGGCGCCAGATATTGCTTTATCATCACGGTCGCCCATTCGGTGTCGTAGGATTTCACGCACACCACGGCGATGTCGATCGGGCGTTCCTTCGCCAACTGCTGGGCTTCGGTCAGATGCAGGGTTGGCACTGCGATGTTGCAGGTTTCCGCTTCTGTCATGCCGGTGATGTGCAGCCCATCGGCGCGGATGGCTTCGATGTTTTCCGGCCACCAGTCGATGATGACGATATCGTGCCCGAGGCGCGACAAATGCCCGCCCACATAGGCGCCGACCGCGCCGCCGCCCACCACCGCAATCTTTGGACGCATCTCGCATCTCCCATTGTTCTCGGCCACACTCGTTCTTGACCAGACTAGGCGAGTGAACCGAGGGGGAGAAGTCCATGCGCTACAACAAACGACGGCAGGCGTTCCGCGCCATTCTGGGCGGCGCAGCGTGCGTGCATCCCGGCTCGGTGTTCGATCCGCTGTCGGCCCGCATCGCGGAGGATATCGGCTTCGAATGCGGCATGTTCGCCGGCTCGGTTGCGGCACTCACTGTGCTCGGCGCCCCCGATATCGTGGTGCTGACGCTGAGCGAATTTGCCCAGCAGATCGCCCGCATCACCCGCGCCGGCGAACTGCCGCTGCTGGTCGATGCCGATCATGGCTACGGCAACGCGCTCAGCGTGATGCGCACGGTCGAGGAGCTGGAAATTGCCGGCGTGGCGGCGATGACGATCGAGGATACCGCCCTGCCGACGCCGTTTGGCACCAGCAAGCCAAGTCTGCTGCCCCGCGACGAAGGGTTAGGCAAAATCCGCGCCGCGCTGGCGGCACGGCGCGACCCCGGCCTGGCCATCGTCGGGCGCACCAGCGCGCTGGCGATCGCTGGGTTGAACGAAACCTTGGTGCGGGCAAAAGCCTACGCCGCCGCCGGGGCGGATGCGCTGTTCTTCACCGGCGTCACCGACACCGAGAAGTTGCGCGCCATCCGCGCGGCAACCGATAAGCCGCTGATCCTGGGCGGCACCGATGGCGAGCTCGGCGGCAAGCTGGGCATGGCCGCACTCGGCGTGCGGGTGGCGCTGCAGGGGCATCAGCCGTTCATGGCGGCGGTGCAGGCGGTGCAGGCCACCTTGCGGGCGCTGCGCGACGGCGTTGCCCCGCACGCGCTGACCGGGCAACCCGGTGTGGCGTTGCTGAAAACCCTGACAAGGGATGCGGATTACGCCGCCGCTGCCAGAGATTTCCTCGCTGCGCCGTAGCAATCCAGCATCGCCCGCAGCATTGCCGCGCCCTTGCCGAGCGCCCGCCGCAGCATCGGCGCGCCGGAGCGGGCGGGGGCGGTCGGCGTGGTCAGTGCATCGACCGCGCGGCGCACCCGGCCGCGGGCGCGGTGCAGCAGCACGCGCTGGTTTTCCGCGCTGATGCCGAGCATCGCGCAGGCCGAAGCGGCGTCCTGGCCTTCGAGGTCGCGCAGCACCAGCACGGCGCGCTGCGCCGCCGGCATGGCGGCCAGCACGTCCTGCACATGCGCCCACAACTGCCGCCCGCCATAAACCCGTTCCGGGTTCAGTTCATCCCACAGCCGTGGGGCATCGACCCAGTGGCCGTCGGCGCGGAACTGCGACAGATCGACCGCGCGCTCCTCGCCCTGCACGCCTTCCATTGCTGCGGGCAGGGCGGTTAGCCGGGCTTCCTGGCCAATGCGGGTGCGGGCGCGGTTTAGCACGATGGTGAAGATCCAACTGGCGAGGGTGGAGCGTCCCTCGAATTTGGCGATCCCGTTGAACACCGCCAACCAGGCGTCCTGCACCACTTCCTCGGCTTGCGCGCGGCTGCCGATGATGCCGCTGGCGGTGCCGACCAGGGCGCCGTGAAACCGCCTTATCAGCGCGCGAAACGCCCGATCGTCGCCGGCCCGCAGGCGGGCGAGAAATTCCGGCGCGTCGAATTCGGCATCGGTCATCGTCGGGCGGCCTCCGCATGCGAGCCTTGGTTCACGCTGTAACGCCTCTAGGTTACGTCGGTCCACCGTGGACGGATGCTGTTATGTCCGCCCGGAAGGCGTTTTCGATGCTGAAATGTCGCGATGTGACCGAACTTTCAACCGATTACCTGGAAGCCGCGCTGCCGCCGAGCAGATGGCTGGCGGTACGCTGGCACCTGGCGCTGTGCCGGAACTGCCGGGCCTTCATTGACCAGATGCGGCGCACCCGCGATCTGCTTGGCCATATCCGGCTGCCGACAGCGCCGGATGCGGAAGAGCGCGTGGCGGCGCTGCTGGCCGGGTCTGCCGAATCCACCCCGAATGCGGATTGAAGGCGATGGCCGCCATGCACGCTTCCACCGCTGACCGTTTCGGCCTGGCCCATGCACGCGGCAATGACGCCGCGTTGGACAATTTCGCCCGCGCCACCCTGGGCCTGCTGGCCTACCGCGCGGATATGATGCCCGCGCTCGACGATGCGCTCGCCGCCGAGCCGGACTTACCGGCCGCCCATGCCCTGCGCGGGCTGGCGATGCTGATCGCTGCCCGCGCGGAAACCCAAATGCTGGCCGCGAACTGCCTTGCCGCTGGCGAGGCCGCGCGGGCGGAAACCGACGATGAGATCGCCTTGCTCGGCGCCTTGCGGGCCGGGTTGGCGGTCGGGCTGATCGCTGCCGCCGACGTTCTCGATGCCCGCCTGGCCGCGCACCCGACCGCGCCGCTGCTGATCAAACTCGCTACCGGCCTGCGCTTCACCGGCGGCGACGCGGCCGGCATGCTGAGCACCACCATCACGATCATGCCCGCCTGGTCGCCGGCGCTGCCGGGCTACAGCCACGTGCTCGGCTGCCACGCCTTCGGGCTGGAAGAAGCCGGCGCGTTCGTCGAGGCCGAACGCGCCGGCCGCCGCGCGCTGGAACTGGACCCGGCCGACCCATGGGCGATCCACGCGATTGCCCATGTGTGTGAAATGACCCAGCACTGGGGCAGCGGCATCGCCTTCATCGAGGCCACCCGCGCGCAGTGGCAAACCGGCAATCCGTTCGACCGCCACGTTGTCTGGCATTTGGCCCTATTCACCCTCGATCGCGGCGGGGTGGATGCGGCGCTCGATTTGTACGACCGCGAAATCCGGCCGGATCGCTCTGAAGATAATCGCGATATGACCAACGCCATCGCGCTTTTATGGCGCATCCGCCAGTTCGGCGGCGATGTTGGCGACCGCTGGGCGGAACTTGCCGACATCGCCCGGCGCCGGTGCGAAGAAACTACCTTGGTGTTCGCAACCCTGCATCGGTTGTTCGCGCTGATCGCGGTGGGCGACCGCGCCAGCGCGCAGGCGACCGTGGCGGCACTGGCGGCGGCGGCGCAATCGGGCAGTGGCGAGCAGGCATGGGTGGCCGCTGCCGTCGGGCTGCCTCTGGCGCGCGCGCTGCTGGCAAGCCGCGATCCGGCCGAGGCCGCAGCGCTGCCGCTGAACCGGATCGCCGCCGGCATGGAGCCGATCGGCGGCAGCTTCGCCCAGCGTGACGTGTTCATGCGCAGCCTGCTTAGCCTGGCGCTGCGGCGCGGCGATCAGGCCGCCGGCGACCGCATATTGAAAATCCGCCGGCGTTTGAAACAGGATGATCGCTTCGTGGCGATGCTCGCCGCCGGCTGATAAAGTCGAAGGCCCCGGCGGGCAAACCCTCCGGGGCCTTCGCATTGTCAGGCCGCGCGCGGCAAGACGTGGATAGCCGAACCCGGGACCTTAAATCCGATCCCTAGAAGTGAAGCCAGCGATCCGAACGTCGCCAATGCTTCGCGAGCCCCAAAAGCAGCGCGAGTCATGGGCGGGACGCGGCCAAAAACAATGAGACACTGGATCACCTCCTTTCAGTAAGTTTCAAACAGATAGAGGGTGGACGTGGAGTTTGAGTCCGCGCAACTAAAATCGGCGTCACCTTTCAAAACCGGCCCAGGATGGCTGCGCGCAGCACCGCCAGCCGATCGCCGAGCCCGCGCGGCCGGACCGGCGTGCCCAGCCGCTGCAAATCCCGCCGCGCCAGAATCGCGGGCAGCGCGGCGGCGCGCAGGGCAGGGGGCAGCGGCCCGGCCCCAGCCAGCAACGTGTCGCGGCCTTCGGCGGCCAGGCGGCGCAGCACTGCCAGCAGTTTTTCCGGCGAACGCTGCGCGATCACGTCATGCACGGTCAGGCCCTCGGCGGCCAGCGCATCCTGCGGCAGTTGGCAGCGACCCGAGCGGGCAAGCCGGCCGACCATGCGCAACTGCCCGGCAATGCCGTACGCCGTGCCGAGCGCGCGCAGCCGCGCCAACGCCGCGCCATCGCCGCCTAGGATCCGCCCGGCGGCAACCGCCAGGGTGCCGGCGGTGGCGCCAAGGTAGCGGTGCCAGCCTGCCAGGTCGGCAATCGCGGGATCGGCTTCGCGTTCGCGCCCCGCGATCATCGCGAGCAGGTCGTCCGGCTGCAAAATGCCTGCGGCGACAAGCGCCGCGACGGGCGTTGCCACTTCATGTCGTTTTTCTGCACCTTCAACTACTTCGCGCCACCATTGCAGCCGGATCAGCGCGAGGATGGGTTCGGAGGCAACTTCGCGCGCGCGCGCCAGTTCATGGTTGAATGCATACAGCGCAAACAACGCCGCACGCTTATCGGTCGGCGCGAACAGGCTGCAAAAGAACCGATCCGGATCGTACCGGCGAACGAGCTGGGCCAGCGGGGACAAATCTGTTGTCATCCGCGCCAACTGAGGTGAATTGTGTTTGCGCGCAAGCTTGACCTATGACCCCGCCGGTCATAGCTACCACGGGCAAAGCAACCGGAGAACCGCGCCATGGCTTTCGAACTTCCCGCCCTGCCTTACTCTACCGCCGCCCTCGCCGCCTGCGGCATGTGCCAGGAAACCCTGGAACTGCATCACGGCAAGCATCATCAGGCCTATGTGACGGCGCTGAATGGCTTCGTCGCCGCCAATCCGGCACTGGCAGGCAAGTCGCTGGATGAGATTGTGCTGCTCGCCAATGGCAAGCCGGACATGGCGCCGGTGTTCAACAATGCCGGCCAGCATTGGAACCATATGCTGTTCTGGGGCAACATGTCGGCGTCCGGCGGCGGCATTCCGGGCCCGCTGGAAACCAAGCTGGTGGCCGATTTCGGCAGCGTGCAGGCTTTCAAAGATGCCTTCAAGGCGGCCGCCACCACCCAGTTCGGCAGCGGCTGGGCCTGGCTGGTGCTGGGCAGCGACGGCAAGCTGAAATGCACCAAAACCCCGAACGGCTCCAACCCGCTGGCGACCGGCGAGGGCAAGGCGCTGCTCGGCTGCGACGTTTGGGAGCATTCCTACTATCTGGATTTCCGCAACCGCCGTCCTGACTACGTGCAGAACTGGCTCGACAATCTTGCCAATTACGAGGCAATCAGCCTGTAACAAGCGGATATTGCAGTTAAAGCCGGGGCACTCGTCCCCGGCTTTGGCGCCGACCGTGTTATCGCCCGCCGGCTCGCCAGCGCCGCCGCCAGCCCGATCAGCCGCGCGCTGCTAGCCGGCACCGCGGTAGCGCTCAGCCCTGATATTCGCCGGCCTCGACGATAGCGACATCGAGCAGTCGTTCGATCACTTCGGTGTCCTGCGCGCCGGCGATGGCGTGCTTGCCGGCGATCACGAAACATGGCACGCCGTTGATGCCGAGCCGGTGGGCGCGCAGATTGTCGGCATGCACGGCGTCGGTGTCGGCATCGCCGAGCAGGTAGGTGAGGGCATCGGTCGGATTAAAATTGAGCACGCCGGCGATGCTGGCCAGCGCGGTCGGGTCGCCGATATCGATGCCGTCAGTGAAATGGGCTTGGAAAATCGCTTCCACGACGGCGGTGCCGAGACGGCTGCTCGGGTTGCTGGGACCGCGCTGCTGCCGCCCGATCCAGCGCACCAGCCGATGCGCATCGATCGACGATGGCGTGCGGCCGATGCGGTCGAAGCGGAAATTGATGCCTTCGGCGCGGCCGATTTCTGCGATCGACGCATAAAGCCGCCGCGCCCGTTCCTCGCCGCCGAACTTGCGCAGCACGTAATCATCCCGCGCCATGCCGCCGCTTGGCATGTCCGGGTTCAGTAAGAATGGTCGCCAGACCAGATCGGCGTTTATATCCGCCCGCCGGCGCAGGGTGCGCAGCAGGCGACGCAGCCCGAGATAGCACCAAGGGCATACCAGATCGTGCACCACCTCGATATTCAGGCTGGCGTGGGCGAACTCCCGCTCAGGCGTGACGTGGATGTTCAAACCAGGCCCTTTCGCGGCGCAGTGAAGGCGGGGAGCATATCAGGATGCCGCCTTGGCGGACTGGTAGCGAGTGATTTCGGCGTCCACCGCTTTGGCGGCGGCGATGCCGTAGGTTTCGTGGCTGGCGGTAGCGGTATCGTAACTGCGCTGGCGCAAGCTGTTAGACGCGCGCTGGAAATGCGGATGCACGTAGCGCGCCATCAGTTCGTAGCTCCGCTTGGTAGCGTCGAAATCGGCCCAGTTGTTGGCCAGGGTCAGCACCGCCCCCATGCCGCCTTCGGAGCCTTTCCACAGCCGCTCGAAATGACGGATGCAATCGTCCGGCGTGCCGATGCAGGCGATGCCGTTGCTGGTCAAATACTCCAGCGGATCGGCGATCCCCGGCGGAATGATCGGGAAAGTGGCCACATCGGTGAAATATTTGGCGTAATCCGCCAGCCCGAAGGCAACTTCGGCACGCGCCTGTTCGCGGGTTGGGGCGACATGGGCGAAGGTGACGATCCGCCACTTGCTGCGATCGACCGGCTTGCCGGTTTTCGCAGCACTTTCGCTGTAAACCCCCCAGTTCGAGGCATGCGCTTTGAGCGCATCGTCGGACGTGCCGCCGATCGACAGCATGCCGATGCCATGCCGCCCCGCCGCCAGCGCCCCGCTGGGGGACCGCGCGCACGCGACCGCCATTTCCATCATCGGCTGGCTGTAGCTTTGCAGTTGCAACTGCGCCTTGTTGAGGTCGAACCAGTCCGATTTGCGGGTTACTTCGCCGCCTTGCAGCAGCTCGATCACGATATCCAGGCTTTCGTTCATCATCCGGCGTTGCGCTGCCGGATCGATGCCGATCTTGGCGGCATCATGCACCAGCGCGCCCGGCCCGACGCCGAACATCGCTCGCCCGCGGGTCATATGGTCGAGCTGCATCATCCGGCTCGCCAGCATGAACGGGTTATGATACGGGAGCGAGACGACACCGGTGCCGAGGCGGATATGTTTGGTGCGCTGGGCGGCGGCGGCGAGGAACATCTCCGGGCTGGCGATAATCTCAAAGCCGCCGGAATGATGCTCGCCGACCCAGGCTTCGTGGTAGTTCAGCCGGTCCAGATGTTCCAGCAGTTCCATGTCGCGCTCGATCGCCAAAGTCGGGTTTTCTCGCACCGCGTGGAACGGCGCCAGAAAGATACCAGTGCGCAGATAGCGGTCTTGCATGCGAAGTCTCCCACGAATTCGCGACATCTTCGCCGCGCATGGCCGGGCTGACAACCCTGTGGCAGTATGCGCCGCGCGATTGCCAGCGGGGAAACGAAATCATGCCGGATGCCATTTATCCCAGCCTCAAAGGCCGCGCCGTCTATGTCAGCGGCGGCGCCTCCGGCATCGGCGCGGAGGTCGTCGTCCATTTCGCCCGCCAGGGCAGCCGGGTCGGCTTTGTGGATTTGCAGGCGGCACCGGCTCAGGCGCTGATCGCCCAGCTCGCCGCCGACGGCCTGCCGCCGCCCCGCTTCCGCCAATGCGATCTGACCGATGCCGCCGCCAGCCAGGCCGCCATTGCCGAACTGGCGGCCGAGCTGGGGCCGTTTTCGGTGCTGGTCAACAACGCTGCCAACGACCAGCGGCATGACTGGCGCGATGTTACGCCGGATTTTTGGGACGAGCGCATGGCGGTTAATCTGCGCCATCAGTTTTTTGCCATCCAGGCGATCGCGCCGATGATGCAGGCGGCCAAAGCCGGCTCGATCATCAATTTCGGCTCGATTTCCTGGCACCTGAAGCATGGCGGCATGCCGGCCTATACCAGCGCCAAGGCCGCCGTCGAGGGTCTCACCCGTAGCTTCGCACGCGACCTCGGTGGCGACAATATCCGGGTCAACTGCATCATCCCCGGCTGGATCATCACCGAACGCCAGCGCAAATTATGGCTGACGGCGGTGGCGGAAAAAGACACCATCGCCGGGCAATGCCTCAAGCAATTGCTGTTGCCGCCGGATATCGCCCGCATGGTATTGTGGCTGGCGGCCGATGACAGCCGGATGTGTACCGGGCAGAATTGGGTGGTCGATGGTGGCTGGTGGTAGGAGCAAATGATGCAACGAATTTCGACGCTGCTGGTGGCATTGGTGCTGGCGTTTGCCGGCGTCGCGCGCGCCCAGGACAAGGTGGTTTTCGGCCTCGATTGGCTCGCCGAGGCGGAGTACGGCGGCTATTATCAGGCGCTCGCGGCCGGAATTTATAAAAAGCATGGGCTGGAGGTGACCATCCGCGAGGGCGGGCCGCAGGTGAACCACATGCAGTTGCTGATGGCGGGCAAGCTGGATTTCAATCTCGGCGGCGGCCGTGCGATCGAATTTGCCGCCGAGGGCCTGCCTTATCTTGCCGTCGCTGCGATTTTTCAGAAGGAACCGGCGGTTCTGATCGCCCATCCCAACACCGGCGCCAACAATTTCGCCGCGCTAAAAGGGCGTCCGATCGCCATCGGCGCCGACACCCGCAACGGCTGGTGGCGCTTCCTGGCGGCGAAGTATGGCTACACCGATGCGATGATCCGCCCCTACACCTTCAATCTGGCGCCGTTCCTGGCGAGCAAAGATCTGGTGCAGCAAGGCTATCTCGGTTCTGAGCCATTCCTGATCGAGAAGGAAGCCCATTTCAAGCCAACCGTGCTGCTGCTTGCCGATGGCGGCTACCAGGGCTACGCCAACATCATCACCACGTCAGCCAAGCTGGTGGCGGAAAAGCCCGATCTGGTGCAGCGCTTCATCGATGCCTCGATCGAAGGCTGGTATTCCTACCTCTACGGCGATCCGACGCCCGGCAACGGGCTGATCCGCGCGGCCAATCCGGAAATGACCCAGGACATGCTGGATTATGGCCGCATGGTGATGAAAACGCATGGCGTGGTCGATTCCGGCGATACCGAAAAACTCGGCATCGGCGCCATGACCGATGCGCGCTGGCAAGGTTTCTATCAGTCCATGCAGGCGATCGGGGTTTACAAGCCCGGGATCAATCTGTCGAAGGCCTATACCACGCGGTTCGTTGACAAGCGCGTCGGCATAGACCTGAAAAAGTAGGACGGATGCAATCAGCCGCCACCTGGAAGGGGCTGGACACTTCCAAGCCGCCGCATTTCATCAGCTACGACCAAACTGAACGCATGGTCGCAGCGCTGATGGATCGTGCCCGCGCCTGGCAGCCGGATGCCGTTGTCGGCATCGCCCGCGGCGGGCTGGTGCCCGCCAGCATGGCCGCTGCCCTGCTGGCACTTCCCCTTGCGATGATTGCCTGGGACCGCGAGACCAACGCCGTCACCTGGCTCGGCGAACGCCCATCCGGCCGCTTGCTGGTGGTCGATGATTGCTGTGCGTCTGGCGCCACCATGCGTGCCATCCTCGCTGCTTTATTTCCGCAACCGACACTTAGTCTTACAATCGTCTACGATCCCGAAACCTCCGGCCACATCCCCGACCTCTCCCACTCAATGCGCGAATTTTTCCGCCTGCCCTGGGAACGCGGCGAAGCCACCCCCGCCGCCCGTGCCCGCCGCGCCCTCGGTGAGGCCGCCAACCGCGTCCACGAAGCCGCCTTTATCGGCATCGATCTCGACGGCGTTTTTCTGCCCGATATTTCGCCCGCCGAGTATGGCACCGATCTGCCGGCCGCCTTGCGCGCAAGGCGGCATCTCGCGCCATTCGCCGTGCTGCCGCCGTTCACGGCCAGCCACGCCGTGATCATCACCGGCCGGCCGGACACAGATGACGCCCAAACTCTAGCCTGGCTCGCCGAACACGGGCACGCCGTTCTTCCCTTGCAATCTCGCCCGGCCCATCTCGGCGACGACCTCGCCACCGTCACTCGTTATAAAGCCGAAGCGGCTACCCGCTGGGGCTGCACCCATTATATCGAAAGCGATCCGGAACAGGCGATCCGCATCGCCGCGTTGGCGCCGCACCTGCTGGTCAGCTGGTGGTCCGCCGCGGCAACCCGGCAATGGATGATCGGTGCCGCCGCCGCGCCGCCCGAACGCTGACCGTCATCGCACACCATTTTTCCGTGCAAACGACCTTCCTGAAACCAACCCGGCGCCGCCCCTTCCTGACGCCGGTCCAGGTCGAACTATCCGTTGCGGCCGGCGCGATTGCCGGCCTGCTGTTCACGCTCTACGTCTGGTTCCCTGGCGTCATGACATACGATGCTCGCTATTTGTATAACGATGCGCAGCGTGGCGAGGTCGGGGATTGGCAATCCCCGGTCATGGGGGCACTCTGGCGGCTCGTTGACCCGCTGGCGCCGGGCAGCGGAAGCGTGCTGCTGCTTACCGCCTGCAGCTACTGGTTGGCGTTTGGCCTGATCGCCCGAACCATCGCGCGCCGCGCGCCGCTGGCAGGGCTGGGCCTGCTCGGCCTCGGTTTGTCGCCGCCGGCCTTCTTGCTGGTAGGCATCATCTGGCGCGATGTGCCTTTCGCCGCGTTCTGGCTGCTGGCGGCGGCGATCGCCTTTGCCGACATTCCGCGCGGGCAGATCGCAGCCCGCAGTATCGCGGTAGCCCTGGTCGTGCTGGGCGTGCTGTTGCGGCCGAACGCCATCGCTGCCGCCCCGCTGCTGGCGTTCTACTGCGCCACCCCCGCCGCCTTTTACCTACGCCGTACTCTGTTGCTGTTCGTGCCCGCCGGCCTCGCCTGCTATGCCCTGGTCGCGGTCGTCTATTACGACGTGATGGGTGCCAAACAGCTTCATCCGCTGCACTCCATCATGGTGTTCGACCTCGGCGGCATCTCCCATTTCACTGGCCGCAACCGGTTTCCCGGCGCCTGGTCCGATGCCGAGGCCGCCCGGATCGCCGGAAGCTGCTACCGCCCTGAAACGTGGGATGTCTATTGGCTGCCTGATCGTTGCCCCTTCGTTATGCAGCGGCTTGAACAGACGAAGCTGTTCGGCGCCCCGGGACTGCAAGCAGCCTGGGGCCAGGCCATCGTCGCCGCCCCGCTCGCCTATGCGAGGCACCGGCTGCGCTATTTCACCAGCCTACTCGGCGGCGCCAATCTGGTCATGTGGACGCAGGACCTCGACGATCCGCGCAAAATAGCCTTCGCCAACCAGCCATCGCTGATGCGGCTCAAAGCGCTGCAGGACGCACTTGCCCCGTTCTGGCTGCTACGGACCGGGCCATGGCTGCTGCTCAACGCTGTTTTGTGCCTGTTCGCCTGGCGTCGACGGCAAACCGCGGCCGGCGCTTTCGTGCTGGCGACGAGCGGCTCGGCAGCGTTGTACGGGCTATCATTCCTGCCGCTCGGTGTGGCGT
Source organism: Rhodospirillales bacterium (assembly GCA_043746675.1). GTDB lineage: Bacteria > Pseudomonadota > Alphaproteobacteria > Acetobacterales > Acetobacteraceae > CAITOL01. The sequence goes on from JAYTQP010000482.1 coordinate 16,200, forward strand.
CGGACTTCCGCTATCTTTATTGGAATGTGCTGTCCGGCCTCGCCGGGCTGGTGGTTACGCTCGCCCCGCCCGCTGCCGGGTCGCCACCACCAGCCCCCCGATTGCCCCCAGCAGACCCACCGCCAGGCCCGGCGTGAACGCCGCCCCACCCCACCGCGAACAACTTCGGTGGCGCGCTGAAAAATCCTT
>JAYTQP010000483.1:0-8003 GCA_043746675.1 Rhodospirillales bacterium
TTGGCTTTCAGGTCCTCGGGGTGTTCGCCCATGATGCGGGCGAGCGGGCCGGCGCTGCAAACCGCACGGGCGGCATCGAGGCCGGTGCCGGGGAAGTTCATGGTGAAGTCCAACTGTTTGAATTTCGGCGCCGTGAAGCCGGCCGCGGTCAGGATGCCGGCAACGCGGGCATCATTGCCGAAGGCGAAGGGGCCGGGTTCGTCCGGGCCAGCGCGGTCGAACGGTGGCAGCACGGTCATCGCCGCGCGCAGTGGCAGGTTGATCCAGCCATTGTCCTGGGCGCTGCGCCAGCAGGCAAAAACCAGCCGGCCTTCCGGCTTCATCGCGCGGTGCAGGTTGGCGAAGGCGGCCACCGGATCGCCGAAGAACATCACGCCGAAGCGGGAGAACAGCACGTCGAACATCGGTTTGGGAAAGGCGACCGTGGCGGCGTCGGCGTGCAGGAATTCCGCCTGGCCGGTGCCGTCGAGCCGCTTTTCGGCCAGCGCGATCAGGGTGGTGGAAACATCGAGCCCGACCACCCGGCCGGTCGAGCCGACATCCATCGCGATCTGTTCGGTGGTGGCGCCGCCGCCGCAGCCGACATCGAGCACAAACTCGCCCGGCTCGATATCGGCGGCGCGGAACAGAACATTGCTCACCGGGGTCAGCGCCTTGTCGGTGCGGGCTTCGTTGGCGGCCCAGACGGTGCCCATCGGGCCGTCCCAGTTGGCGACCTGGGCCTGGTGCAGTTCGGCGGTTTTGCTCATGACGCGGCGATCCCTTGCTGACAGACGGCACGCTAGCCGATTGCGGTTGCCACGGAAACAATGGCAGCGTGGCCGGCGCATACCGATGCACGCGCGATGAGGAGGCCGGCATGAGTTTGATCTATATCGTGGCCGGCGAGCAGAGCGGCGACGCGCTGGGCGGGCGGCTGATCGCCGCCTTGCGAGCGGCGCGGCCGGGCCTGGAGTTTGCCGGCGTGGGCGGGCCGTTGATGGAAGCCGCTGGATTGAAAAGCCTGTTTCCGATCAAGGAACTGGCGGTGATGGGGCTGCTGGAAGTGTTGCCCCGGATCCGCCGGATCGCTGGGCTGCTGGGGCTGACAACGCGCGATATCCTGACGCGCCGGCCGGATGTGGTGGTGACGATCGACAGTCCCGGTTTTACCCTCCGGCTGCTGGACCGGCTTCGCGGGGCCGGGCTGAAGCGGGTGCATTATGTGGCGCCGCAGGTTTGGGCCTGGCGCAGCGGGCGGGTGAAACACTATCCCGGCCTGTGGGACCGGCTGCTGTGCCTACTGCCGTTCGAGCCGGCGTTTTTCGCGCGGCACGGGCTGGAGGCGCGATTCGTCGGGCATCCGGTGATCGAGTCGAACAGCGAGTCCGACGACTCGGTTGGTTTTCGCGCGCGGCATGCAGTCGCTGCCGATTCGCCAATTTTGTTGCTGCTGCCCGGCAGCCGGCGGAGCGAGGTTTCCCGCCTGCTGCCGATCTTCGGTGAAACGCTGGAGCGCCTGGCCACCCAGTTTCCCGGCCTGGTGCCGGTGGTGCCGGTGGCGTCTGCCGTCGCCGAGCCGGTGCTGGCCGGCGTTGCCGCCTGGCCGATCCGCCCGCTGGTGATCAGCGCGCCGGCCGACAAGCGGGATGCCTTTGCCGCCGCAACGGTTGCGCTGACCAAATCTGGCACATCGACGTTGGAACTGGCGCTCGCCGACGTGCCGATGGTGGTGGCCTATAAGGTGCATCCGATCACCGCCTGGATCGTGCGCCGCTCGGTCAAGGTGCGGTATGCTGCGATCGTTAACCTGCTGCTCGACCGGATGGCGGTGCCGGAGTTCATCCAGCAGGATTGCACCCCAGCGAAGCTGGCGCCGGCGGTGGCAGCACTGCTGACCGCGGACGGGGCAATGGCCCAGCACGGCAGCTTCGCGCAACTGCGGGCGATGCTGCTGCCGCCGGTCGGCACGCCGTCGGCAGCAGCGGCGGCGGAGATACTTGCCGTGCTCGATGGTTAGCCGCTTGCGCCGATGCGGCCCGGCGCATAGGGTCCGCCCGGGTTCGGGGCGTGGCGCAGCCTGGTAGCGCGCGTGTTTTGGGTACACGAGGCCGCCGGTTCGAGTCCGGCCGCCCCGACCATTCCAGTCAGGAGCGCGATCGCATGAGCACTGCCCGCATTTACCAGCACCCGAAATCGGCAATGCAGTCCGGCCGCGCGAACACCGACGAATGGATGCTGGAATTTCCACCCAGCGTCGCCCGCCGTGCCGACCCGGTGATGGGCTGGATCGGCGGCGCCGACCCGCAGGCGCAGGTTCGGCTGAAATTCGCCACCCAGGCGGAAGCGGTGACGTACGCCACCAGCCGGTCGATCACATACGTGCTGGAACTGCCGCGCGCCCGCGCTTTCAAGCCGAAAGCCTACGCCGAAAATTTCTCTTTCGGCCGTCCGGAGAATTGGACCCACTGATGATCGCGCGCCGCTGAACGACCGAAGACCGCGCGCCCGCCAATCTTGCCGGATCGGCGAGAAATGCCGGGTTCAGGTCGCAGCACTGGGCAGGTTTTGCCGCCCGGTGCGGCGCTGCTGGCGGCAATCGGCGCGGCCGGCGCTGGCACGCGAATTGCGTAGGGTGTCAGGCATAGTGGAGCCTGACCATGGACAATATCACCACCATCGCGCTTTCGCGCCTGGTTGCCCAGCAACGCGCTACCGATGTTATCGCCACCAATCTGGCCAATTCCGCCACCCCCGGCTTTCATGCGGAACGGATGCTGTTCAGCGACTGGCTGCAGAAGGCGCCCGCCGGCGGCAACGGTCGCGGCAGCATCGCCTTCACGCAGGATCGTGCGACCTATCGCGATCCGCAAACCGGACCCTTGCAGCCCACCGGCAACCCGCTCGATCTTGCTATCACCGGGGACGGCTATTTCAGCGTACAAACGCCAGCCGGGGTACGGCTTACCCGGGCCGGCCATTTCGGGCTCAACGCGGCCGGCAATATCGTCGATGGGCAGGGCCATACACTGCTGGACAGCAATGGTCAGCCGCTGCTGCTGGCAGCAACCGATACCAACTTGACGATCTCGGCAGACGGCTCGATCCGAAGCAGCAATGGGGTGGTCGGCCGGATCGGGGTGGTGATGCCGACCTCCCCGCAGGCATTGCGGTCCGAGGGCGGGCTGCTGTCGGTTGCCAGCGGGCCGACCGCCCCGGTTGCGGCCCCCAAGCTGGTGCAGGGGGCGGTCGAGGGCAGCAACATCCAGCCGACGGTCGAACTAACCCGGATGATGAACGGGCTGCGCGAGTTTCAGTTCACCAGTGAAATGGTGCAAGCCGAAGCCGATCGCCAGCAGAGTGCGATCGACAAGCTGACCCAGCCCCGAAATTAGGCGGCGAAATCGCCGATCTCTCTAAGCGGCGAAATCGCCGACGGAGCAACAGACCATGCGCGCGCTCGACATTGCCGGCACCGGCATGCAGGCCCAATCCACCAACGTGGAAGTTATTTCGAACAACATCGCCAACATGACAACCACTGGCTACAAGCGCCGGCGGGCAGAATTTCAGGATCTGATCTACCAGAATCTGCGCCGGGTCGGCTCCAATTCATCCGATACCGGAACCGTGGTGCCGGCCGGTGCGCAGGTGGGGCTGGGGGTGAAAACGGCGGCGATTTACCGCATCAGCGAGCAGGGCAACCTGCAGCAAACCTCGAACTCGCTCGACCTGGCCATTCGCGGCAACGGCTATCTGCAGGTCACCCTGCCGAGCGGGGAGACCGCCTACACCCGCGACGGCACCTTGTCGCTGTCGCCGCAGGGGCAAATCGTCACCTCGAACGGGCTTGCGGTGCAGCCCGGCATCACTGTTCCGGCAAACGCCACCAGCATCACCATCAACACCGCCGGGCAGGTGCAGGTTTCCATCGATGGCCAGACCGCGCCGAGCACCGTCGGGCAGTTGCAGTTGGCGAGCTTTCCCAACGAAGCCGGGCTGGACGCGCAGGGCGACAATCTGTTCCTGCAAAGTGCGGCCAGCGGCAACCCGGTCACCGGCACGCCGGCCAGCCCGGGTTTCGGTTCGGTTCTGCAAGGCTTCATCGAAACCTCCAACGTGAACGTGGTCAGCGAGATTACCAATCTGATTACCGCCCAACGCGCCTATGAAATGAACAGCAAGGTCATCACCACGTCCGACCAGATGCTGTCGACGCTCACCAACCTGCGCTGATCGGAAACCGTTCGATGAAACGCACCCTCACGATCATCTTTTTCACCATTGCCGCTGCCGCCGCCGCCCAGGCCGCGGTGCTGCGACCGCTCGGCAATCTTTCAACCGCCACGGTAAAGTTATCCGATCTGTTCGACGATCTGGCAGCCGGCGAGGACCGCGTGCTGGGCCCGGCGCCGGCACCGGGCGGGCGGATCGTGGTGGAGGCGCCGCAACTTGCCGCCATCGCCCGGCAGTTCGGAGTGGATTGGCGCCCGGCGTCATCAGGCGATCGTGCCGTGCTGGAACGGCCCGGGCGCGTGCTGCGGCGCGACGAGCTTATCCCCCCGCTGCGGGCCGCATTGGCCGGTGCGGGGGCACCGCCGGATGCCGCGCTCGATCTGCTCGGCTTCGTCGCGCCGCTGATCCCCACCGAGACCAAGCCGGAGATCGCCATCGAACAAATGGAGTATCGCCGCGGCGCGGCCGATGACGGGCGGTTCACTGCGAGCGTGGTCATTTCCAGCGCCGGGACCGCCCGCCAGCGCTTGCGAATTGCTGGCACCCTGACCGAGATGGGCGAAGTGCCGGCCCTGATCCATCGGCTATCGCCGGGGGTGGTGATAACGGCGGCCGATTTGCGCCAGGTGCGCATCCGTGCCTCGGCGCTACGTGGCGCTGTGGTGCGCACGGCCGAGCAGGCGATCGGCTTGGCCGCGCATCGGACATTATTGCCGGGGCAGCCGATGCTGCTGGCGGATTTGGGCAAGCCGACGCTGGTCGCCAAGGGCGCGTTGGTGGCGATGCAGTTGCTGAGCGGCGGACTGATCCTGCTGGCCAACGGCCAGGCGTTGGAGGCCGGCGCGCAAGGCGACCGCATCACCGTGCTGAACCCGTCATCCCGCGCGGTGGTGGAGGCCGAAGTGATCGCAAGCAACCGGGTGCGGGTGCTGCCTGACAGCATTCCGCTGGTGCCGGCGGGCGGCGTAAGGTTTGGCGCCCGACCAGGCGCGGGAGCGACGGTGCGATGAAAGCGAAGTTCGCCCTGCTGGTTCCGCTGGCGCTGGCCGGCTGCGGCAATCTGACCCGGCTGTCGGAAATCGGCCGCCCGCCGGCGATGAGCGCGATCACCGATCCGACCAAGGAAGCCGGCTACCGGCCATTGACCATGCCGATGCCAGCCTTGCAGACGGCGGCGCCGCAAATCGGCACCCTGTGGCGCAATGGCAGCCGCGCCTTCTTCAAGGATCAGCGCGCCGCCGCGGTTGGCGATATTCTGACCGTGCTGGTCAATATCGCCGACACCGCCGATTTGAAGAACGGCACCACCGCATCGCGCAACGGCAGCGAGACGATGGGATTGCCGAATTTGTTCGGGTTGCAAGCCGCCGTGCCGCATCTGCTCAAGGGGGCGACCGCCAGCAGCCTGGTAAGCGCCAGCAGCGCCAATGCCAACACCGGCGCGTCTGAACTGAAGCGCAAGGAAGCCGTCACCCTGCGGTTGGCTGGCGTGATCACCCAGGTGCTGCCGAACGGCAATCTGGTGGTGGCCGCCCGACAGGAAGTGCGGGTGAACTCCGAACTGCGCGAACTCACCGTCAGCGGGGTGATCCGCCCGCAGGATATCGCCAGCGACAACACCGTGCTGCATGACCGGATGGCGGAGGCCCGCATCGCCTATGGCGGCCGCGGCCAGCTCAGCGACGTGCAGACGCCGCGCTGGGGCCAGCAGGTGCTGGATGCGGTCATGCCGTTCTAACGACCCGGTCCAATCGCATTGTGCGCCAGGCCAGCCTGTTCTACGTTGCGATGAAGTCCGGAGGAACGCATCATGGTCATCTTGCAGGTTAATTACCGGTTCCAGAACATGACCCGCGCGCAGTGGGAAGCGCGCTACACCGATGCGGTGGCGGAGAAGTTTCTCGCTGTGGGCGGCCTGCAATGGAAGGTCTGGCTCGATGGTGCCGATAACAATGTTGGTGGCATCTATCTGTTCGACAGCATGGCGAACGCGCAGGCCTACCTCGCCGGGCCGATCGTTGCCGGCATGCGCGCCAACCCCAATGTCACCGACCTCACCACAGTGCTGTCGGATGTGCGGGACCGTATGAGCGCGATCACCCATGCGCCGGTGCCGGGGCTGGCAGTTGGCAAAATGGCGGCCGAATAGCAACATGACGACACCCGGCGGCCTTCGCGCCGGCCTCGCCACCTATGGCGATGCCGAATTTTCGCTGTTCCTGCGCCGCGTGTTCATCAAGGCGATGGGCTTCACCGACGACGCGCTGGACCGCCCGATCATCGGCATCACCGATACTTTCAGCGATTTCAACCCCTGCCACGGCAACGTGCCTGACTTGATCGAGGCGGCCAAGCGGGGCGTGCTGCTGGCCGGCGGGATGCCGATGAAGTTTCCGACCATTTCGATTGCCGAAAGCTTTTCGTACCCGACCTCGATGTTCCTGCGCAACCTGATGGCGCTGGATACCGAGGAAATGATCCGCGCCCAGCCGATGGATGCGGTGGTGGTGATCGGCGGCTGCGACAAAACCCTGCCGGCGCAGTTGATGGGGGCGGCGAGCGCCAACATCCCAACCATCGTGTTGCCGACCGGGCCGATGCTGGTCGGCCATCACAAGGGCGAGGTGCTGGGCGCCTGCACCGATTGCCGGCGGCTGTGGGGCAAATTCCGCGCCGGCGAAATCGACCAGGCTGAAATCGACGCGCTGTCCGGCCGGCTGGCGCCGACCAAGGGTACCTGCATGGTGATGGGCACCGCCAGCACGGTGGCCTGCATGGTCGAGGCGCTCGGCATGTGCCTGCCTGGTGCGGCGAGCATCCCGGCGACCCATGCCGACCGCATCCGTGCCGCCGAGGCATCCGGCAAGGCGGCGGTGGCGCTGGCGAAAAGCGGGCGCAAACCGAGCGATATCATGACTGCGGCGGCCTTTCGCAACGCGCTGACGGTGCTGCAGGCGATCGGCGGATCGACCAACGCGCTGATCCATTTTACCGCCGTCGCCGGTCGGCTCGGGATCAAGATCGATCTGGCGGAATTCGACCGGCTCGGGCTGGAAGTTCCCGTTCTGGTCGATCTCAAGCCGAGCGGCGATCACTACATGGAACATTTCCACTGGGCCGGCGGCATGCCCAGGCTGCTGCGCGAAATTGCTGTGCATCTGGACACCAGCACCCTGAGCGTGACCGGCGGCACGTTGGCCGATGCGATCGCCGGGGCGGAGGAGGTGCCCGGCCAGACCGTGATCCGCACGCGCGAAAACCCGATTGCGGTCGGCGGCGGCCTGGCGGTGCTGGGCGGTAATCTGGCGCCTTCGGGGGCGCTGATCAAACGCTCGGCGGCCAATCCGGCCTTGATGCAGCACGAAGGCCGCGCGGTGGTGTTCGACGGGCTGGAAGACATGGCGGCACGGCTTGATAGCGACGATCTGGACGTGGCCGAGGGCGACGTGCTGGTGCTGCGCAATGCCGGGCCGAAGGGCGCGCCGGGGATGCCGGAAGCCGGCTACATCCCGATCCCGCGCAAGCTGGCGCGCCTGGGGGTGAAGGACATGCTGCGGATTTCCGACGCGCGCATGAGCGGCACCGCGTTCGGCACCATCGTGCTGCATGTCGCCCCGGAAGCGGCCGCCGGCGGGCCGCTCGGGCTGGTGCGCAACGGCGATCGCATCCGGCTGGATGCGGCGGCGCGGCGGATCGATCTGCTGGTGGATGATGCCGAACTGGCCGCCCGCCGCGCCGCCTGGGTGGCGCCGGCGCCGCATGCAGGCGCAGATCGCGGCTATTTGCGG
>JAYTQP010000484.1:0-8100 GCA_043746675.1 Rhodospirillales bacterium
ATCCATCAGCGATTTTGGCAGTTCGTCCGGCTTGAGCATGGATTTGTTATACGCGAACACCGTGCTGCGCGCCGCGATCGCCACCCAACGGCCGGACGAGGGGCGGAAACCCTCCGGCACCTGCGCCAGCAGGTCGGCGGGCAGCGGTGCAAGCAGCCTGGCCCGGTCGACCAGCGCCATCGCCGGGGAGTTTTCGGTTAGGAAGACATCGGCCGGAGAGGCGGCGCCTTCCTGGGCGAGCTGGTTGGCGAGTTCGGTATCGTCGCCGTTGCGGATGGTCAGCGTGATGCCGGTCGCGCGGGTGAAAGCTTCCGCCCAAGCCTTGGTCAAGCTGGCATGCTGGGCGTTGTAGACGGTGATCGCGCCGGCAGCGGGTTGCGCCGGCGCAGCGGCTGGGCTTGCGAACAGGACAACAGCGAACGCGGTGGCGCCGGCAAGCGAGAAGAGAGCAAATTTCATGATGCGCCTTGTGACCTAACTATGGCGGACTGCGATCTGGCAGGAATTGCGAATACCGTAAGTGCGTCTCATTCGCAAGTGTGGCGACTGCGTTCTGGACCGGGTCGGAGGGCGATGGCAGAAGGACGATATGGATATGGACGACCGCCCGAGATTGAAAATGGCCGATGTCGCGCGGCTGGCCGGCGTGTCGGTGGCGACGGTCAGCCGCGCGTTGGCGGGCTCGTCGCTGGTGTCGGACGCTACCCGCGCGCGCATCGCCGCGGCGGTGCAGGCGACCGGCTACGTGGTCAACCAGGTGGCCAGCGGGTTGCGGTTGCAGCGCAGCCGGCAAATCCTGATCCTGCTGCCCGATATCGCCAATCCGTTCTTCGGCGACGTTGTGCTGGGCATCGAGGAGGCGGCGCAGGCGCGCGGGTTCGGCGTGCTGATCGGCAACACCGGCCGCAGCCCGGCGCGCGAGGCGCTGCTGGCGCGGCAGTATCAGACCGGCGCGGTGGATGGGCTGGTGCTGCTGACCGGGAGCCGGCCGGCGGAGATTCCGCCGATGCGGATGGTGGCGGTATCGGAACATCTTGCCGACGATAGCGTGGCGGTGGTTTCGATCGATAATCGGGCCGCTGCCGCGGAAGCGACGATGCATTTGCGCGCGCTCGGGCATCGGCGGATTGCCCATATCGGTGGGCCGGCCGGCAATAGTCTGACCCGGCAGCGCTGGCAGGGGTTTTTGGATGCGCAGGGCGGCGCGGTCGATCCGGGGTTGATCCGGTTCGGCGACTATTCGATTGCCTCCGGCGCGGCCGCGATGCGGGAGATTTGGCCGCAGCGCCCGACGGCGGTGTTTTGCGGCAATGATGAAATGGCGATCGGCGCGATCAGCAGTGCGCGTGCCGCCGGGCTGGATGTGCCCGGGGATTTTTCCGTTGTCGGGTTCGACGATATTGCCTTCGCTGGCGCCTATTATCCACCCCTGACCACGGTGCGCCAGCCGCGCCGCGATATGGGGCGGGTGGCGGCGCACCTGCTGCTGGCGGCGCTTGCCGGGGCGGAACCGGCGCGCCCAGCGCCGCTGGCGCACGTGCTGGTGGTGCGGGCCAGCAGCGGTCCGGTGTAGGGCGCAAAAAAGCTGCGCGGCAGCAGGTTTTTATGCCTTGGTATCAACAATGCTTTGACAAGCCGGGAAGACCGTCGTCAGATAACAGATCGAGGATGCATGGCAGAAATGCGTCCGTGACGATAATCGGATGGTTTGGTTTTGCAGGGGTTTGGCATGGACGAACGGGATCTCAAGGGACTTATCAATCGGGTGAAATCGGGCGGCCTGTCGCGCCGCGGTTTCGTCAAGCGGATGGCGGCGGTCGGGCTGACGGCACCGATGGCGGCGCAACTGCTGAGCATCAGCGGGCTTTCGATTGCCAGCACGCAGCCGGCCTACGCGGCCGCCACGCGCGGCGGCGCTGGCACCTTGAAGCTGCTCTGGTGGCAGGCGCCGACCCTGCTGAACCCGCACTTCGCCACCGGCACCAAGGACCAGGACGGTTCCCGGCTGTTCTACGAACCGCTGGCCAACTGGGATGCGAAGGGCAATCTGATCCCGGTGCTGGCGGCGGAAATCCCCACTGTCGCCAACGGCGGCATCGCCGAGGACGGCACTTCGGTTACCTGGAAAATCAAGTCCGGAGTGAAGTTCCACGACGGCCAACCGCTGACTGCAGATGATCTGGTGTTCAACTGGGAATATAGCAAAGACCCCGCGACCGCGGCGGTTACTTCGGGCAGCTACATCAACATCAAGGTCGAAAAGATCGACGACCACACTATCAAGGTGATTTTCCCCAAGCCGACGCCGTTCTGGGCCGATGCCTTCGTTGGCACCAACGGGATGATCATCCCCAAGCATTTGTTCGCCGCTTATTCCGGTGCGAAATCCCGCGACGCGCCCAACAACCTCGCCCCGGTCGGCACCGGGCCGTTCAAGTTCAAGGCCTTCAACCCCGGCGATCTGGTAACCGGCGACATCAACCCGGACTACCACGTTGCCAACCAGCCGCAGTTCGATGCGGTGGAGATGAAGGGCGGCGGCGACGCGGTTTCCGCCGCGCGGGCGGTGTTGCAGACCGGCGAATATCATTACGCCTGGAACCTGCAGGTTGAGGACGAGGTGCTGAAAAAGCTGGAGGCGTCCGGCAAGGGCAAGGTCCGGCTGGTCGAGGGCGCCAACATCGAGCATATCGAGATCAACTTCACCGATCCGAACAAGGAAGTGGACGGCGAGCGGTCCAGCATCAAGACCAAGCACCCGTCGCTGAGCGATCCGGCGGTGCGGGCCGCACTGGCGCTGCTGGTCGATCGTACGGCGGTGGAGAAGTTCATCTATGGCCGCACCGCCAAGGCGACTGCGAATGCGGTGAACAACCCGCCGCGCTTCGCTTCCAAGAACACCAAGTTCGAGTTTAACATCAAAAAGGCGGTGGCCCTGCTCGACAAGGCTGGCTGGAAGCCCGGTGCGGACGGGATCCGCGCCAAGGGCGGCGTGTCGTTGAAATATGTGTTCCAGACTTCGATCAACCAGCCACGCCAGAAAACCCAAGCGATCATCAAGCAGGCCTGCCAGAAGGCCGGCATCGGCATCGAAATCAAATCCGTGGTTGCATCGGTGTTCTTTTCGTCCGACGTGGCCAACCCCGATACTTATCCGCATTTCTATGCCGACCTGGAAATGTACACCACCGGGCCGAACCGCCCCGATCCGGCCCAGTGGCTGCGGCTGTTCCATGGCGACGAGATCGCGCAGAAGGCCAACAAATGGCAGGGCCGCAACGTTTCGCGCTGGAAGAGCAAGGAGTTCGATGACACCTGGAATGCATCGGAAAACGTGCTCGATCCGATCAAGCGGGCGGCGATGCTGATCCATTGCAACGATCTGGTGATCGCCGACAACGCTATCATTCCGATATTGTTCCGCCTTGGAGTATCCGCGACGGTTACCAAGCTGACTCCGGTGCTGAGCGGCTGGGACAGCGATGTCGCCAATGTGCGGGAATGGCGGATGAGCTAACGCCAGCGCCGCGCATTCCTTACCCGCCGCGCACCGCCCCGCGCCGTGCGCGGCGGGATCCCTGTCGCTCGTCCGGAAATCGCAATGTCCAGCGCCTACGTGCTGCGCCGCTTCCTGCTTGCCATCCCCAGCCTGTTCGGCATCTCACTGGTGCTGTTCACCGTGCTGGCGCTCGCGCCGGGCGATCCGTTCGGCGAATTGATGACCAATCCGAACGTTCCGGCATCGGTGCAGCTTGCTCTGCGCGCGAAATTCCATCTGGATGACCCAGTCTATCTGCGCTATTTCCATTGGCTGATTGCGATGCTGCAAGGCGACTGGGGGTATTCCTTCGTCAGCCGGATCGATGTCGATAAGCTGATCCTGCAACGCCTGCCGGTTACCATCGCGGTGATCGGGGCGGCCGAGCTGCTGGCGGTGCTGATTGCCATTCCGGTTGGCGTGCTGGGTGCGGCCAAGCCGTATTCGGTATTCGATCAGATCGCCAACACGCTGGCTTTCATTGGCTTCTCGCTGCCGACGTTTTTCACCGGCCTGCTGCTGATCCTGCTATTCAGCATCCATCTCGACTGGCTACCGTTTGTGTTTCGCACCGATCTGGCGTCGTCCGGCTGGCAGTGGTGGTGGGATAATATCAAGCAGTCGATCATGCCGGTGATGGTGCTCGGGCTGTTTCAGGGCGCCGCCCTGGTGCGCTTCGTGCGGTCGGCGGTGCTGGAAGTGATCCGGCTGGATTATGTCACCACGGCGCGATCCAAGGGCATCGGCGAGCGGCGCGTGCTGCTGCGCCATGTGGTGCGCAATGCGCTGATCCCGGTGGTGACGCTGGTGGCGCTGCAATTGCCGGTGATATTCGGCGGGGCGATCGTGACCGAGCAGATTTTCCGGGTGCCCGGCATCGGTTCGCTGCTGATTTCCTCGATCTTGTCGAACGATACGCCGGTGGTGATGGGCGTGACCTTCGTGTTTTCCGCCCTCGTCATCTTTTTCAACCTGATAGCGGATATTCTGTATGGCTGGCTCGACCCCCGCATCAGCTTCAATTAGCGGCGCGGTTGCCGCCCCGCGTCGCGTTGGTGTTTCACCAACGCGCGAGGCCTGGCGCCGTTTTCGCAAGCACCGGCTGGCGTTTGGCAGCCTCGTCGTGCTCGGGCTGCTGGTGGCCGGGGTGCTGTTGGGGCCGTTCCTGTGGCCGCTGGCGATCAACGACATCGACTTCAGCCAGATGTTGCATTCGCCGAGCCTGAGCCATCCCTTCGGCACCGACGATCTCGGCCAGGATGTGCTGGCGCGGATGATCTATGGCGGCCGGGTGTCGTTGGCGGTGGGTCTCGCGGCGATGATCGTGGCGGTGGTGATGGGGGTGCTGGTCGGTTCACTGGCCGGCATGGCGAGCGGGCGGGTGGACGCTTTCTTGATGTGGCTGACCGACCTGTTCCTGTCGCTGCCGCAACTGCCGCTGCTGCTGCTGGTGATCTATCTGTTCCGCGACGGGCTGAAAGCGGCCTTCGGGCCGGAAGGCGGCGTGTTCGTGATGATCGTGGTGGTGATCGGCGGGCTGCGCTGGATGCCGGTGGCGCGGCTGGTGCGGGCGCAGTTTCTGTCGCTGCGGGAAAAGGAATTCGTCGAGGCGGCGCGCGCACTCGGGGCCTCGCGCATGCGGCTGGTGGTGCGCCACATCCTGCCGAACGCGCTCGGCCCGGTGATCGTGGCCGCAACCATCGAAGTGGCCAACGCGATCATTGCGGAATCCACATTGTCGTTCCTCGGGCTGGGCTTCCCGCCGGATATCCCAACATGGGGGCGGGTGCTGTTCGATGCGAAGGACCAGTTGGACACCGCGCCGCACTGGGCGCTGTTTCCGGGCGGGGCGATCTTCCTGGCCGTGCTGACCATCAACTTCATCGGCGACGGCCTGCGCGATGCGCTCGACCCCCGCCGCGTGATCTAGGAAAGCACATCGTGGCAGACCCGCTTCTCGATATTCGTGGCCTGAAGACCTGGTTCAAGACCGATGACGGCATGGTGCGCGCGGTCGATGGGGTCAGCATGTCGATCAACGCCGGCGAAACCTTGGCGGTGGTGGGCGAAAGCGGCTGCGGCAAAACCGTGACCGCGCGCAGCGTGCTGAAACTGCTGGACATGCCGCCGGGGCGGTTCGAAGCCGGAGAAATCCTCTGGCGCGGGCGCGATCTCATCCCGCTCGGGGCGGCAGAAATGGACCAGATTCGCGCCCGCGAGATCGCGATGGTGTTTCAGGAGCCGATGACCTCGCTGAACCCGGTTTATACGGTTGGCCAGCAGATCGCGGAATCGTTGCGCACCCACGCCGGGCTGTCCCGCCGGGCAGCCTTGGACGAGGCGGTGGCGATGCTGCGGCTGGTGCAGATTCCCAATGCGGAAAAGCGCGTCGATGCCTATCCGCATCAATTCTCCGGTGGTATGCGCCAGCGCGTGATGATCGCCATGGCGCTGGCCTGCAAGCCGCAACTGCTGATCGCCGACGAGCCGACAACGGCGTTGGACGTGACCATCCAGGCGCAGATCCTCGAACTGCTGGCCTCCATGCAGGCGCGCTTCGGGATGGCGATCATGCTGATCACCCACGCGATGGGGGTGGTGGCGGAGAATGCGCAGCGAGTGGTGGTGATGTATGCCGGCAAAGTGGTGGAAGAAGCGCCGGTGGCGGAACTGTTCGCTCATCCGCGCCACCCCTACACGCAGGGGCTGATCCGCTCGATCCCGCGCGTCGATGCGCATGCGACCGCGCGACATCGGCTTGAACAAATCCCCGGCACGGTGCCCAGCCTGCTCGATCCGCCGCCCGGCTGCCGCTTCGCCGATCGCTGCCAGTTCGTCGTTGATGCCTGCCGCGCGGCGATGCCGGAACTGCGGGAGGTTGGCGCCGGTCACAAGGTGGCATGCATCCGATGAGCACGACAACGCCGCTGCTGTCCGTGCGCGGGCTGAAAAAGTATTTCCCGATCCATGGCGGCCTGCTCGGCCGGGTGGTGGATCGGGTGCACGCCGTCGATGGTGTCAGCTTCGACATCGCGCCGGGTGAAACGCTGGGGCTGGTGGGCGAATCGGGGTGCGGGAAATCCACCACCGGGCGCTGCATCATGCGGCTGATCGAGGCGACCGAGGGCGACCTGCTGTTCCAGGGGGCGGAGATCACCCGGCTGCAGGGCGAGGAATTGCGCGCGCTGCGGCGGGATTTGCAGATCATCTTCCAGGACCCGTTTGCCTCGCTCAATCCGCGCCACACCGTCGGCACCATCATCGGCGAGGCGCTGATCATCCACGGGCTGGCGAAAACCCGCGCCGATATCGCCGCGCGGGTGGCGCATCTGCTGGAAACCGTCGGGCTGAATGCCGATCACATGCGGCGCTATCCGCATGAATTTTCCGGCGGCCAGCGCCAGCGCATCGGCATCGCCCGGGCGCTCGCGGTCGAGCCCAAGCTGATCGTGTGCGATGAACCGGTGTCCGCACTCGATGTCTCCGTGCAGGCGCAGGTGATCAATCTGCTCGAAGATTTGCAGGAAAAATTCAACCTTACCTATCTGTTCATCGCCCATGATCTTTCCGTGGTCGAACATATCAGCGACCGCGTGGCGGTGATGTATCTCGGCCGTGTCGTGGAAATCGCCACCGCGCGGGCGCTCTACGACAATCCCAAACACCCCTATACCGAGGCGCTGCTATCCGCCGTGCCGATCCCCGATCCGTCGGTCAAGCGCAAGCGGATCGTGCTGCAGGGCGACGTGCCCAACCCGATCCGCCCGCCGCCGGGCTGCCATTTCCACACCCGCTGCCCGATCGCCGAAGCCCATTGCCGGGTGGAAGCGCCGGCGTTGAAGCAAAGCGAGGCCGGGCATTGGGTGGCCTGCCATTTGCGGGACTGAGTGGGGTGATACTGGGTGGGCGCGCTGTCGCACGTCACTATGTTGGTTTGGGCCGGCCGCCACGACGAGGCCGAAGCGGTGGCGCTCGAGCGTGATTGCTTGAGGTTGACGCCCCAGAAGGCTTGAATCACGCAACAAAACAAATGCCGAGAGTGCGAGCGCTCAGCGAGCAGCCAGTGCTTCAATCTGGTCGAGAACCGCCGTAGCGTCCGGCATGGCTGAAAGCTCGGCGCCAGCGCTTGCAGCGCACGCGGCGAACGCCGGCTCTTCGAGCAGGCGGTGGATGGCGCACGCGATGTTTTCCTGGGTTACTTCCGCATCGCGCAGCACGAGAGCCACGCCCGCGCGGCGCGCCTGCTCAGCGTTGTCGAACTGGTCTGCGAATTGCGGTAGCAGGAGCGAGGGCACGCTCCAGCCGAGCGCGCCGAGCAATGTGCCGGAGCCCGCGTGCGACACAGCGCAGGCGCAGTTCGGTAGCAACTCGTGTTGCGGGACGTAGCCGAGGATTTCCACATTGGCGGGAAGCGAGCCGAGCACCGCCGGGTCGGTGCCGCGGCCAAGGGTAACGACGACTGCCTCACTGGCCCCGGCACTCCCGGCGATAGCGGCGCGCATCAGCGCGACGGCAGCTGGGCCGTTGTTCCAGAGTGTCCCGAAACTCACGTAGGTCCGTCG
>JAYTQP010000485.1:0-5731 GCA_043746675.1 Rhodospirillales bacterium
CGTGCATCCCACCCACTACGGCCGCATCTGCCCGATCGAAACCCCGGAAGGCCCGAACATCGGCCTGATCAACTCGCTCGCCACCTACGCCAAGGTCAATAAATACGGGTTCATCGAGACCCCGTACATGCTGGTCAAAGAAGGCGTCGTGCAGAAGGAGCCGCGCTATCTTTCGGCGATGGAAGAAGAAAAGCTGGTTGTCGCCCAGGCCGATGCGCCGATGGATGCCGGCGGCAAATTTACCCAGGACCTGGTTTCCGTCCGCCGCCAGGGCGATTTCCGTCTGGTCAAGCCGGAAGACGTGACCGCCATCGACGTTTCGCCCAAGCAATTGGTTTCGGTCGCCGCGGCGCTGATCCCGTTCCTGGAAAACGACGACGCCAACCGCGCGCTGATGGGCTCGAACATGCAGCGCCAGGCGGTGCCGCTGATCCGCGCCGACGCGCCTTTGGTCGGCACCGGCATGGAAGCCGCGGTTGCCCGCGATAGCGGTGCCACCATCGTCGCCCGCCGGCCCGGCGTGGTCGATCAGATCGACGGCGCCCGCATCGTCGTTCGTGCCACCGCGCCGGACGGCACCACGATGGGTGTGGACATCTACCGCCTGCGCAAGTTCATGCGCTCCAACCAGTCCACCTGCATCAACCAGCGCCCGCTGGTTCGGGTTGGCGACGCGGTGCATGACGGCGACATCATCGCCGACGGCCCGTCCACCGAACTGGGCGAACTGGCGCTCGGCCGCAACGTGCTGGTCGCCTTCATGCCGTGGAATGGCTACAACTTCGAAGATTCCATCCTGATCTCTGAGCGGATTGCCCGCGACGACGTGTTCACCTCGATCCATATCGAGGAGTTCGAGGTCATGGCGCGCGACACCAAGCTCGGCCAGGAGGAAATCACCCGCGACATCCCGAACGTTGGCGAGGAAGCTCTGCGCAGCCTCGACGAAGCCGGCATCGTCTACATCGGCGCCGAAGTGAACCCCGGCGACATCCTGGTCGGCAAGGTGACGCCGAAGGGCGAAAGCCCGATGACCCCGGAAGAAAAGCTGCTGCGCGCGATTTTCGGCGAAAAAGCCTCCGACGTGCGCGACACTTCGTTGAAACTGCCACCGGGCACCACCGGCACGATCGTCGATGTGCGCGTGTTCAGTCGCCGTGGGGTGGAAAAGGATGAGCGCGCGATGGCGATCGAACGCTCGGAAATCGAACGTCTGGCCAAGGACCGCGACGACGAAAAGGCGATCCAGGAACGCTCGTTCCTCAACCGCCTGCGTGAGAAACTGCTGGGCGGCAAGGCGACCGGCGGCTTCAAGGGGATCAAGGCCGGAACGATCATTGCCGAAGACGTGCTGGCCGAACATCCGCGCGGCGCCTGGCGCCATATCGGCGTTGCCGATGATGCCGTGATGGCGGAAATCGAAGTCCTCAAGCGGGAATACGATACCGCCGTCGCCCGCCTGCAAGCGCGCTTCGACAGCAAGGTGGACAAGCTGCAGCGCGGCGATGAACTGCCGCCCGGCGTGATGAAAATGGTCAAAGTGTTCGTCGCCGTGAAGCGCAAGCTGCAGCCGGGCGACAAGATGGCCGGCCGCCATGGCAACAAGGGCGTCTGCTCGCGCGTCGTGCCGGTGGAAGACATGCCGTTCCTGCCGGACGGCACCCATGTCGATATCGTGCTCAACCCGCTCGGCGTGCCGAGCCGGATGAATGTCGGGCAGATCCTGGAAACCCATCTGGGCTGGGCTTGCGCCACCCTGGGCAAGCAGGTCGGCGAGCTGGTGGAAACCTACCGCCGCACCGGCGCCGAACGCGAAAAGCTGCTGGAACGCCTGAAGGACATCTACGGCGATGAAGTCTTCGCGCGGGAAATCGCGCCGATGGCCGAAAGCCAGTTGCTGGAACTGTCGGACAACCTGAAAAAGGGCATTCCGATCGCCACCCCGGTATTCGACGGTGCCCGCCAGGATGATATCGAACGTATGCTCACCATGGCCGGCCTGCACACCTCCGGCCAGATGGTGCTGACCGACGGGCGTACCGGCGAGCCGTTCGAACGCAAGGTTACCGTCGGCTACATCTACATGCTGAAGCTGCACCATCTCGTGGACGACAAGATCCACGCCCGTTCGATCGGGCCTTACTCGCTCGTCACCCAGCAACCGCTGGGCGGCAAGGCGCAGTTCGGCGGCCAGCGCTTCGGCGAAATGGAGGTCTGGGCGCTGGAAGCCTACGGCGCCGCCTACACGTTGCAGGAAATGCTGACCGTGAAGTCCGACGACGTCTCCGGCCGCACCAAGGTCTACGAAGCCATCGTGCGCGAGCAGGACAACTTCGAGGCCGGCATTCCGGAAAGCTTCAACGTGCTGGTCAAGGAACTGAAATCCCTCGGCCTGAACGTCGATCTGGACATGCACACCGCCTGATTGCCGGCTCGGCCATCAGCCGGGCCGGCGTCGATACCGCTTTACGACTGGTGACCAAGGACTGGCAGTGGGGAATTGCCCCGCGCCGCGAAGGAGAAGCAGCATGAATGAGCTGATGAAGATTCTGGGCCAGACCGGTCAGGCGATGACCTTCGACCAGATCAAGATCCAGATGGCGTCTCCCGAGCAGATCCGCTCCTGGTCGTACGGCGAGATCAAGAAGCCGGAGACCATCAACTACCGCACCTTCAAGCCGGAGCGGGACGGGCTGTTCTGCGCCCGCATCTTCGGGCCGATCAAGGACTATGAATGCCTGTGCGGCAAGTACAAGCGGATGAAGTTTCGTGGCATCATCTGCGAAAAATGCGGCGTCGAGGTGACCCTGGCGAAAGTGCGCCGCGAGCGCATGGGGCATATCGAGCTGGCCTCCCCGGTCGCGCATATCTGGTTCCTCAAGTCGCTGCCCAGCCGCATCGGGCTGATGGTCGATCTGACCCTGAAAGAACTTGAGAAGATTCTGTATTTTGAGAGCTACGTGGTGCTCGAACCCGGCACCACCGACCTCAAGATGTTCCAGTTGCTGAACGAAGACCAGATGGTCGCCAAGCAGGATGAATTCGGCGAAGACGGCTTTCGCGCCGGCATCGGCGCCGAAGCGATCAAAGGCATCCTGGCCAATATCGACGCCGATGCCGAAAAGGTCCGGCTGCGCGCCGACCTCAAGGAAACCACCTCGGAAGCCAAGCGCAAGAAGCTGGTCAAGCGGCTGAAGCTGATCGAGGCGTTCGCCGAATCGGGCGCCCGGCCGGAATGGATGA
Organism: Rhodospirillales bacterium; assembly: GCA_043746675.1. GTDB lineage: Bacteria > Pseudomonadota > Alphaproteobacteria > Acetobacterales > Acetobacteraceae > CAITOL01. The sequence goes on from JAYTQP010000485.1 coordinate 3,244, forward strand.
TCCTTGACGTGGTGCCGGTCATCCCGCCCGAACTGCGCCCGCTGGTGCCGCTCGATGGCGGCCGCTTCGCCACCTCCGATCTGAACGATCTCTATCGCCGCGTCATCAACCGCAACAACCGGCTCAAGCGGCTGATCGAACTGCGCGCGCCGGATATCATCGTGCGCAACGAAAAGCGCATGTTGCAGGAATCGGTCGATGCGCTGTTCGACAATGGCCGCCGCGGCCGCGCCATCACCGGCGCCAACAAGCGGCCGCTGAAGTCGCTGTCGGACATGCTGAAAGGCAAGCAGGGCCGCTTCCGCCAGAACCTGCTCGGCAAGCGCGTCGATTACTCCGGCCGCTCGGTCATCGTGGTCGGGCCGGAACTCAAGCTGCACCAATGCGGTCTGCCGAAGAAAATGGCGCTCGAACTGTTCAAGCCGTTCATTTACTCCAAGCTGGAAAAATACGGTCACGCCACCACCATCAAGGCCGCCAAGCGGATGGTGGAAAAAGAACGCCCCGAGGTTTGGGACATCCTGGAAGAAGTGATCCGCGAACATCCGGTGATGCTGAACCGCGCGCCCACCTTGCATCGCCTCGGCATCCAGGCGTTCGAGCCGGTGCTGATCGAAGGCAAGGCGATCCAGCTTCACCCGCTGGTCTGCACCGCCTTCAATGCGGATTTCGACGGCGACCAGATGGCGGTGCACGTGCCGCTCAGCCTGGAAGCCCAGCTTGAAGCGCGCGTGCTGATGATGTCCACCAACAACATTCTCAGCCCGGCGAACGGCAAGCCGATCATCGTGCCGAGCCAGGACATCGTGCTCGGCATTTATTATCTGTCGCTGGAAACCCCGGAATTCCGTGCCACCCCGGACCAGGAAGCCCGCGCCTATGGCACCATCGGCGAAATCGAACACGCGATGGCCGCCGGCGTGTTGAAACTGCACGACAAAATCCTGGGCCGCTTCCACACCGTCAACGCCGCCGGCGAAAAAATCATCCAGCGCGTGCTGACCACGCCGGGCCGGATGATGATCGCCCAGGTGCTGCCGGCCAGCGTCGATGTGCCGTTCAGCCTGATCAACCGCCAGCTGACCAAGAAGAACGTGTCCGACGTGATCGACGCCGTCTACCGCCATTGCGGCCAGAAGGAATGCGTGATCTTCGCCGACCGGCTGATGGGGCTCGGCTTTGCCCAGGCCGCCAAGGCCGGCATCAGCTTCGGCAAGGACGACATGATCATCCCCGAATCGAAAAAGGGCATGATCCTGAAAACCCAGGGCGAAGTGAAGGAGTTCGAGCAGCAGTACCAGGATGGCCTGATCACCTCCGGCGAACGCTACAACAAGGTGGTGGACGCCTGGTCGCGCTGCACCGACGAGGTTGCCGGCGCGATGATGAAGGAAATCAAACGCCAGGAAGTCGGCTATCCCACCAACTCGGTGTGGATGATGTCGGACAGCGGCGCGCGCGGGTCGCCGGCGCAGATGCGTCAGTTGGCCGGCATGCGCGGCCTGATGGCCAAACCGTCCGGCGAGATTATCGAACAGCCGATCATCGCCAACTTCAAGGAAGGCCTGTCGGTTCTCGAATACTTCAACTCCACCCACGGCGCCCGCAAGGGCCTCGCCGACACCGCGCTCAAAACCGCCAACTCCGGCTACCTGACCCGCCGCCTGGTCGATGTCGCGCAGGATTGCATCATCACCGAAGATGATTGCGGCACCGAACGCGGCCTGACCGTGCGCCCGGTGATGGACGGCGGCGAAGTGGTGTCTTCGATGTCCGAGCGGACCCTGGGCCGCACCACGGCCGATGCGGTGCTCGATCCGGCCACCGGCGCGGTGCTGCTGGCAGCCAACCAGTTGATCGAGGAAGAAGACGCCGAACGCATCGAAAAGGCCGGCGTCGAGGTCATGCGCATCCGCTCGGTGCTGACGTGCGAGGCCAAGGTTGGCATCTGCGGCCATTGCTACGGCCGCGATCTCGCCCGTGGCACCCCGGTCAACCAGGGCGAGGCGGTCGGCGTTATCGCGGCGCAGTCGATCGGCGAACCCGGCACTCAGCTTACCATGCGCACCTTCCACATCGGCGGCGCCGCCCAGCGCGGCGCCGAGCAATCGAGCGTGGAAGCCAGCCATGACGGCACGGTGAAAATCAACAACCGCAACGTCGTTATCAACTCGTCCAACGTGCCGGTGGTGATGAGCCGGAACTGCGAAATCGTCCTGACCGACCCGAACGGTCGCGAACGCGCCCGCTTCCGGGTGCCATACGGCGCCCGCCTGCTGGTCGATGAAGGTGCAACTGTTACCCGCGCGCTGAAACTCGCGGAATGGGATCCATACACTCTTCCGATTATTACCGAACAGGACGGCAAGATCGAATATCTCGATCTGTTGGAAAGCGTCACCTTGGTGGAACGCGTCGATGAAGTGACCGGCCTGACCTCGAAAGTGGTGGTCGATTACAAGCAGAACGCGCGCGGCGCCGATCTGCG
>JAYTQP010000486.1:0-4965 GCA_043746675.1 Rhodospirillales bacterium
CTGGCCGAAATCGTTCAGGCCCTGGCCGGGCGCGGGGCGGCGGCGGTGGTGCTTGGCTGCACCGAAATCCCGCTCGGCATCCAGGCCGGCCCGTGGCAGAGCCTCGATGTCAAGCTGGTCGACAGCATCGACGCGCTGGCGCTGGCGGCGATCGCCTGGGCGACGGGCTAGCCGGCACCTCGCGACACCATCGCCTGGACCGCATAACCGCGAAACATTGGCGTTATCACCGCCCGCATGCCCGATTCGGTTGCCATTTGCGCCAGTGCCGCTGGCAGATCGCGCCGTGGCGCCACTGAAAACGCGCGCAGCCAGGCAAACAGCGCGCGCCGAAACCAGCCGGGCAGGCCGGCGCAGTCGGCGAAATCGACGATGTGCAGCGATCCGCCGGGCGCCACCAGGCTGGCGGCATGCAGCAGCGCGTCGCGCCATGGCGGGATCATCGACAGCGCGTAGGACACGAAAACCCGATCGAACTGGGCAACCGCGAACAGCGGCGCCGGGTCGAAACTTGTGGCATCGGCCCAGGCAACCGCGATCTGTCCGGACAGTCCTTCGCGTGCGATCGACTGGTGGGCGGTGACCAGCATGGCGGCCGAAACATCAATGCCGAAGCAGCGCGCCTTCGGATAGGCACGCGCCGCGCAGATCAGATTGCGGGCGGTGCCGCAGCCAATTTCCAGCACGGTCTGCCCCGCGTCCGGCTGCAAATCGGCGATCAGCCGGTCGCGCCCGAGCAGGTAGAATTTCCGCGTCGCGTCGTAGATATGGCGCTGGCGCCGATACATCCGGTCCATTTGCCCGGCGGCTAAATTCACGCTGCGAGGTCCTTTAAGGTGTAAAGATGGAACGCGCCGTAGATGGACGACCGATCGTTCGCATCGAAGTCTTTCGACGCTGCCTCATGATAATCCCAGGCATCCAGAATATCCTGGGGGATCCGTCCCGGCAGCAGCCGTTCATTGGCGGCGGTGCGGAAAATAACCCGTGCGCCGGGCCGGGCAGTGCGGGTGATCTCGGTCCACAGCGCACCCAGATCGGCGTCGTTCATCCAGTCCTGCGCATCGAGCAGCACGTAGGCATCGAGGGATGCCGCCGGGCTGTCCTGCATGACGGCGGTGATGGAGCCGTGCTGCACCGAAACGCGGCTGACACGCGCGCGCACACTTGCGAAATTGGCGGCCGACAGATAGGGCGGCGTGGCAGCATCCGGCCCGGGTGCATAGCCGCGGCCGAACGCCTGCCAGGCAAAGTAATTCGATTGCAGATCGAAGCCGCAGGCCAGCTTCTCCAGCCGCGCGTGCAGCACCGCGCCGATGCCGCCGGGATTGTCGGCGGACAGCGCGCGATACTGCGCCGGCGGAATGCCCAACCCGTAGAGCGATGCCGGCTGGCGCAGCAGAAACCGCATGAACGGCTTTTGCAGGATCGGCGCCAGATGGTTTTCGAACAACCGCCGCTGTTCATCCAGACTGCGCGCGGTCAGCATGATGCGCGGGTTCACCCCATGCAGCCGCGCCAGCAGATGGCCGGCGCCGACGAACCAGCCCAGCAGGCCGAAGCGGTAAAACCCCTTGCCGAACATTTCGATCCGCCGTCGGCCGAGCGCGTTGCGATGGTCCCAGTAGTCCCGCGTCGTGCGATCCAGCCTTGGCGCCAGATAGCGGTCATAGGCGGCGATATTTTCCGTGCTGGACGCGTCCGCGAAGAAGCGCCGAAACGCCGGCTGATCTGGCAGAAATTCGACCGCCGCCAGTTTCAGCCTGACCAGCGCGACATGCGCGCCGTTCAGATCGACGGCGGTGATATGTTCGGGGTCGCCGATCAGGTAGCTCAGCGCGTTGCAGCCGCCCGACGCAATCGTCAGCACCCGGTCGGTCGGGCCGAGCGCCAGCGCCGCCATATCCACCACCGGGTCTTCCCAGATCTGCGGATAAACCAGGCCACGAAACGCAAAGGTAAACAGCCGTTCCAGCACGCCTTCGCGGGAAAGCGGTTTGGCGCGATGCACCGCGTCCCCCAGTTCCGCGACCGTCGTCCGCCGGACTGCCCGCGCGCCGTTCTCCCGACCCATGCCGCGACTCCAATAAGATGATTTGATGGTGCTTGTGCGAAGATTTCCTAACAGGCGGTTGCGCAAGCCGCGCGTTCGGGCTGGTGACAATCGGATGACCGATCGATGACAACGCCAGCACCGCTGGACCCGGATCACCGCCCGGCCTAGACTAGTCTCAATTGCGCGAGGAGCTGGCGATGAAATATCTGCACACCATGGTCCGAGTGTCCGACCTGGACAAAACCATTGAATTTTTCAACCTGCTCGGGCTGCACGAAATCCGCCGCCGTGCCGATGAAAAAGGCCGCTATACCAATGTTTTCATGGCCGCACCGAACGATGAGCAGGCGCCGCTGGAGCTCACCTTCAACTGGGACCCGGAACTCTATGCCGGCGGGCGCAATTTCGGCCATCTCGCTTATGCCGTGGATAACATCTACGCCACCTGCGACGCGATGATGGCGCACGGCGTCACCATCAACCGCCCACCCCGCGAGGGCCGGATGGCGTTCATCAAAACCCCGGACGGGATTTCGATCGAGCTGCTGCAAGCCGGTGACGCGCTGGCGGTGGCCGAACCGTGGAAGAGCATGCCGAACGTGGGAAGCTGGTAACGGCGCTTTAGTTCAGCGCGCAGCCGGCCGAAACCTGCCCGTCGAACCGGGTCCAAATCTGGGTTTGCCCGAGCAGCGGCAGCAGCACGTAGCCGCGCACATTCAGGTTGCCGGCCGCATCCAGCCACACGGCGCAATGCCATACGCTGCCGTTGGAAGGATCGGTGATCTGGCCGACATAGTGATCAGGTGCGTCGGCGCTGGCCCGCAGGATAGGCAACCCGCACATCGCAGCGCCATGGGTGTCGCGCGCCGCTTTCTCGTTGGTGTCCAGCGGCTGCGACATCCCAACGATCCGCCCGCACACCGCATTGCCGCAAACGGCGATGGCGATTACCCCGGTTCGATCCTCGGTCAGCCAATTTCCAAGCAGGGTAGGGGCGGCGACCGCCCGGCTGGCGGCCAGCGCCAACAAACCAGCCGACAGCCAGACGCTTACGGGCAGTCGCATCCCGGCGTCGCCCCGGTCGCACCGCGCACCAGATGATGATCGACCCATTCCGCCACCAGCCGCCGCGCTTCGTTTAGCGAGGCCTCGGGATGGTGGATGCGATAGAGCGTGGTGCAGGCCTGGAACGCGTCCATATCCGCACTGCCGCGGGCGCGCAGTTCGCCGTACGCGGTAATAACCGCGCGCTCACAATTTCGGGCAATGTAGCTGAAATCACCTACCATGCAGCGTTCCTACAGACCGCCGACGATTTCCGCCAGTGCTTTGCCAACTTCCTGGGTTGCAGCCTGGCCGCCCATGTCACGCGTCCGCGGCCCGCCGTCGCGCAGCAAGGTTTCGATCGCGGTCACCACCGCCCGCCCGGCCTCGACCTCACCGAGATGCTCCAGCATCATCGCGCCGGACCAAACCTGGCCGATCGGGTTGGCGATGTAGCGGCCGGCGATATCCGGCGCGGAGCCGTGCACCGGCTCGAACATGCTGGGGAAAATCCCCTCCGGATTGATGTTGGCGCTCGCCGCGATGCCGATCGAACCGGCAATCGCCGGGCCGAGATCGGACAGAATATCGCCGAACAGGTTCGAGCCCACCACAACATCGAACCAGTCCGGATGCTGCACGAAATGGGCGCACAGAATATCGATGTGGTACTGCGCGGTTTTCACATCCGGGTAGTTGGTGCCCATCAGCGCGAAACGTTCGTCCCAGTAGGGCATGGTGTGGATGATGCCGTTGGACTTGGTGGCCGAGGTCACATGCTTGCGGCTGCGCGTGCGCGCCAGTTCGAAGGCGTATTTCAGGATCCGGTCCACGCCGGTTCGGCTCATCACGGTGAGCTGGGTGACGAACTCGCGGTCTGTGCCTTCAAAGCTGCGGCCGCCGACGTTGCTGTATTCGCCCTCGGTGTTTTCCCGCACCACGTAGAAGTCGATATCCTTTTCGGTCCGGTTGGCCAGCGGCGTGATCGCGCCGGGCAGCAATTTGCACGGCCGCAAATTCACGTACTGGTCGAACCCGCGCCGGATCGGGATCAGCAAGCCCCAGAGCGAGACATGATCGGGCACGCCGGGCCAGCCGACCGCGCCAAGGAAAATCGACTGGCTCGCGCGCAACTGCGCCAGCCCGTCCGGCGGCATCATCGCGCCAGTTTTGGCATAGGTTTCGCAGGACCAGTCATAATGATCGTAGGTCAGGGTGAAGCCGAACCGCTTGGCCGCCGCGTCCAGCACCCTTATGCCTTCCGGGATGGTTTCCTTGCCGATGCCGTCGCCCGGAATTACTGCAATTCGATAGGTCTTGGTCACCCGCATCTCCCTGAAAGCATATCGCGCTTATGCCGCGCGGTCGTTGGGGCGTCAAAAAGCAGTGTCTCAACCCACCCCGAAGCGCCGCCGTATTTCGCTTGCCACCCGCGTTGCCTCGTCCAAAGTTGGCCGCGGCCACGCGGCCAAACTGGCCTCGAACGGTCTGGCCTGCCCGGCATCGAACAGCGATTTGGCCAGCCGCCGATGCCGCGCGCTGGCCAATTCCAGCAGCGCCACGTACACCGCCGCATCGGTCGCGCAGGCCTCCGAAATCATCGACACCGAATCGGACGTGATGATGATCGTGTCGGCGCTGGCCAGAAACCCGCGGTAGGGATTTTCCCCCGGCTCACCCCAGCGATACAGCACATGCATCGCCGGTCCCAGCCCGGCCGCCAGCGCCTCGGTGGCTTCCTTGCCGGTGCGGCGCGACGTGCTGGCCATGATCGCGCCGCCACGTGCCGCCACCAGGCGCGCCACCCTTTGCCCCAGCCGATGCGCCAGCCCCGGCGGCATGTCGGTCGATTTTGGCGGCCCGCC
>JAYTQP010000487.1:0-1773 GCA_043746675.1 Rhodospirillales bacterium
ACGCGCTCGAAATTATGCAGAATGGAATCGCCGAGGAAAATCAGCCCCACCGGTCCGGCCCGCAATTCGCGCAGTTTTTCGGCGTGGCGCTCACGCCACCAGCGCGTGCCCAGCCGGTCGATCGGTACGGTGGCCAAGGGGGCGGCGGCGTGGGCGGGGGTGGCGGCGACTAAGCCGGCGAGCAGGCTGCGGCGGCCGATCATGCCGCCAGCGCCGCGATTTCGGCCTCCGACAGCCCGGCTTCGCGCAGAATTTCGGCCGACTGCGCGCCCAGCCCGGGCGCACCCCGGCGGATCGCCAGCTTGGTCGCGCTGAAGGCCACCGGCGGGGCGATCATGGTGATCTCGCCCTCGGTTTCGTGCGCGAAACGCGGGAAGGCGCCGACCTCGCGCAGATACGGGTCTTCCAGCAGGTCCTCCATCGCATTGGCCGGGCCGTGCGGCAGATCGGCCTTGGCCAGCAGCGCCAGCCAGTGCGCGGTCGGCTGGGTTTTCAGATTATCCGCCACCACGCCATAGGCGGCATCGATGTTGTCGCTGCGGGCAGCGACCGAATTGAAGCGGGGATCGTCGATCAGGCTGTGCTGGCCGAGGAGCGCGAACAGCCGCCGCCATTGCTCATCGGTTGCCGCGATCAGGCAGAGATAGCCATCCGCCGTCGCATACGGCCGACGATGCGGGGTCATCAGCCTTGGATAGCGCAACCCGGCGACCGGATCGTCGATGGTGGCGCCCCAGAGATGTTCCGGCAGCAGAAAGGCAACCAGACTGTCCAGCATCGGCACATGCACCGCCTGCCCAAGCCCACTGCGCTCACGGGCGAACAGCGCCATGGTGATCGCGGTGGCCAAGGTATGGCCGGAGATTTTATCGGCCATCACCGATGGCACGTAGCGCGGACCGTCGGTGCCGTTGGCCTCGCCGTTCAGGCTGGCGAGGCCGCACATGCCCTGGATGATGTCGTCGTAGGCCGGGTCCTCGGCCTTCGAGCTGTCCAGCCGGTAGCCGCTGGCGGAGGCATGGATCAGCCGCGGGTTGCGCGCCAGCAGCCGCGCCGGATCCAGCCCAAGCCGGGCCGCCGCGCCGGCGCGCATGTTGTGGACGAACACATCCGCGCCATCGATCAGCCGCAGCAGCGCCGCGCGCGCCGCCGGCTGCTTGAGATCGAGCACCAGGCTGCGCTTGTTGCGGTTGAGGTTGGCGAAATAGGCGCTCTGGTGCTTCGAGCGCGTCGGTCCGATGCTGCGGGTGAGGTCGCCGCCCGGTGGCTCCACCTTGATCACGTCGGCGCCGGCATCGCCCAGCATCTGAGTGCCGATCGGGCCCAGCACCACGCTGGTCAGGTCGATCACCCTGATTCCGTCCAGCGGCCCCGCCATCAACGCAGCCCCAGCCAGAGCGAAGCCCCAAGGCCGAAGGCGATGCAGTAATAGGCGAACGGGTTGAGCGCCCAGCGATCATGCTGGCGGAAATAGCGCATCAGAAACCAGGTCGAGAGCCAGGCGACAATGCCGGCAACCACGGCAGCGCCAGCGGCCAGTTGGAAGGTGCCTGCCGGCACCGCGGCGCCGAACAAATGGCGGGTTTCCAGCACGGTGGCGCCGATGATGATCGGGGTGGCGATCAAAAAGCTGAAATGGGCGCTGTCGCGATGGTTGATGCCGCGCAGCAGGCCGCCGACGATGGTCGCGCCGGAGCGCGAAATGCCCGGCACCAGTGCGGCACATTGCCAGCAGCCGATCGCCAGCGCATCCCAGCCGTTCAGCGATGCCAG
>JAYTQP010000488.1:0-1664 GCA_043746675.1 Rhodospirillales bacterium
CTGCTGCAACAGCACGCCGCGAAAGCCACCTTCTTCTATCCCGCCGTAGCCGCCCTGCTGCACCCCGACGAGGTGCGCGGCATCGCCGCCGAGGGGCACGAAATCGCGGTCCATTCCTGGATCCATGAACGCAGCAGCGAACTGCCTTACGAAGCCGAACGTGACCTCAGCTTCCGCGCCATGGAGGTGCTCGATCATCTCGCCGGCCGCACCCCGGTCGGCATGCGCGCCGCCAGTTGGGACGTATCGGTCAACACGCTGATCATCATGCAGGAACTCGGCTTGCTCTACGACAGCAGCCTGATGGCCGACGACGATCCGTACGAACTTGATTCCGATGGCGAGGCGAGCGGCATCGTCGAACTGCCGCCGGAATGGATCCGCGACGACAGCGTTTATTTCAACATGCAACGATTTTCCGCCCTGCGCCCGCAAATGCCGCCAAGCGGGGTGGAGGAGATTTTCCGCGCCGAGTTCGACGGCGCCTGGGCCGAAGGCGGCATGTTCCTGTTGACCCTGCATCCGCACATCATTGGCCATCGCAGCCGGATCGGCCTGCTCGACCGGCTGCTGCGCCACATCATCGCCAAGGGCAGCGTCTGGTTCGCCACCCATGAGGAAATCGCGCGATGGTGCAAGTCGCAGGCCGCGCCGTGACCGATCTGCTCCGCTGGGCACGGCGCAATCCGCTTTGGTCGCGGCTATGGATCAAGCTGGCGCTGCGGCTGGGGCTGGCTTTGTCGGTGGTACCGGTACTGCAAACGCTGGCCGAAACCTACGGTTTCTCGGTCAATCTCGCGGCCGTCGCCGGCGTCGTGGCGGCATTGCTGGTCGGCACCGTCGCGGCAAACCGCCTGTGCGACCGGCTCGGCATTCCCCCGGCGCCACGGCCGGGCTAGCCGGCGGGCACCGCCACGTACCAGGCCGGCGCCCGCTTTTCGGCAAAGGCGCTGGTGCCCTCCAGCCCCTCGGCCGAACTGCGCTGCATCCAGCCTTCATGCGCCAGCATATCCATCGCGCGCGCGTCCAAGGTCAGATGGTTGGCCGCCAGGAAGGAATGCTTGGTCACCGCGACCGCGCCCGGCGCGCTGCGCAGGATGGCGTCCAGCACGTGTTCGAGCCGCGCCTCGATCGCATCGTCAGCCACCACCTCATGCACCAGCCCGATGCGCAGTGCCTCGGCGGCATCGAAGCGTTCGCCGGTCAGCGCATAGCGGCGGGTTTGCCGCAGGCCGATGGCGTTGACCATGTGGGTGCTGATCGGGGAGGGGGTGACGCCGACGCGGACTTCGGTGATGCCGAACACCGCCGCCGGCGTGGCCAGCGCCACATCGGCGCAGCAGGCCAGCCCAACCCCGCCGCCGAAGCAGGCGCCATGGATGATGGCAATCGTCGGCTTGGGAAATTCGTTCAGCAACTGCATCGCCTTGGTGGTCGCCAGCGATGCCGCGAAGGCTTCCGCCGGCGGCGCCTTGGCGATCGCGCCGAGCCAGGTGATATCCGCCCCGGCGGCGAATTGCTTCCCCGCACCACGGATCACCAGCGCCCGAATTGCCGGATCGGCTGCCAGTTGCCCCAGCGCCGCGATCAAGGCCGCCAGCATTTCGCCGTTATAGGCATTGCCGCGCGCCGGCCGGTTCAACGTGACCGTGGCAATCCAGCGC
>JAYTQP010000489.1:0-2719 GCA_043746675.1 Rhodospirillales bacterium
TCCGCCTATCATTTTCTGCCAGATCTGATCACCGCGCTGCGGGCGCGGCTGCCCGATGTCGATCTGGTGTTGCAGGAAATGGTGTCCGGCGCGCAGGTCGAGGCGCTGCTTAGCGGGCAGATCGATGCCGGGCTGCTGCGCCCGCCGGTGGCGCAGGCGGAACTGGCGGCGATGCAGGTGGATGTCGAGCCGCTGCTGGCCGCTCTGCCCGCGCGGCATCCGCTGGCGCGGCGAACATCGCTCGAACTGGCCGATCTCGAAGGGCAGGATTTCGTGATGTATGCGCCGGGGGAAAGCCGGTATTTTCACGATCTGCTGGTGATGCTGTTTACCGCGGCGAACGTGCGGCCGCGTTTCGTGCAGCAGCTCGGGCAGATCCATTCGATGCTGGCGCTGGTGCGCGCCGGGCTGGGGGTGGCGCTGGTGCCGGCGGCGGCGGCGGCGTTGCGCTACCACGATGTGCGGCTAAGGCCGATCCTGCTGCGGCAGCCGGCGCCGGTGGAATTGTTCCTGGTCTGGCCGCGCGCGCAAGGCGGCCCGTTGCTGGCGGCGCTGATCGAACTGGCCCGACAGCGCGCCAAAATCAATCTAATTTAGGTATCAATCCATGCCATCTTTAAAGTGGCATACGATCGATCGGCCTGCCACTCTGGCACCTAGTGGTCCGATCCCAACGGGCACTTCAGCCCGTTGGGTGAATCGGCCCACAAAATCAACCTAGTGCTTCGACTCATTCGGTACCATCCTATTGAGTCGAAGCACTAGGCCGGTTTGGACACTAAGATTGGAAGGATACATGCCCCACTACACGCCGCGCGAAACGGCGCGGACAATCGGCGGCGGCATGCTGTTGCTTCCGGCCATGCCGTGCAACGCGGATTTCGGCTTCGATCCCGCCCGCTACCGTGTAGATCTGGATTGGCTGGCCGGCGATGCGGTCGTTGGGCTGAAACGCTTCATCCTGTCGCCGGTCGCCATCCGCAACCGCCAGCGCGGCTATGCGGTTTCCATGATAAAAGCCGGCATGCGCGTGATCGGGCGCAACAGCGGGCCGGTGCGTTCGCCGTTGACCGATCTGACCGAGGCCGAGATGGCGGAAATCGCCGCATTGGTTAAAATCATCGCTACCTGACTGCATCAACGTGGCTACATCAACCTGGGGAGAGTCCAATGAACAACCAAAATCTTCGTCGCCGCCATCTGCTCGGCGGGGCGCTCGGCGCCAGCGCGCTGCTCGCCGCCAGCCGGCCGGCCGCCGCGCAGGCGAAAATGATTTTCAAAGCGTCCGACGTGCATCCGGAAGGCTACCCGACGGTTGCCGCGGTCGAAAGCATGGGCAAGAAATTGTCTGCCGCCACCAAGGATCGGCTGAGCGTGCAGATGTATGCCGCGATGCAGTTGGGCGGCGAAAAGGAAGCCATCGAGCAGGCCCAGGTCGGCGCCATCGCGCTGGCCCGCGTCAGCGTCGGCACGCTCGGGCCGGTGATCGACGACCTCAACGTGTTCAACCTGCCGTTCCTGTTCCGCAACACCGCGCACGCGCAGAAAGTTATGGACGGCGCGATCGGCCAGGAATTGCTGGACAAGGTGACCAACCACCCGACCGCCGGCCTGATCGGCCTGTGCTGGATGGATGCCGGCGCCCGCAGCATGTACGACACCAAGCACCCGATCAACAGCATCGCCGATCTCAAAGGCATGAAAATGCGGGTCATGGGCAACCCGATGTTCGTCGATATGATGAACGCGCTCGGCGGCAACGGCATCGCGATGGGCTATGATCAGGTGTTCACCTCGTTGCAGACCGGCGTGGTCGATGGCGCCGAAAACAACCCGCCGAGCTACGTGTTCGACAATCATTACCAGGTCGCCAAGTTCTACACCCTGACCGAGCATCTGATCGTTCCGGAAATGCTGGTGTTTTCCAAGCGGGTCTGGAATCAGCTCTCCAAGGCCGACCAGGCGCTGCTGGTCAAGCTGGGCCGCGAAGCCCAGGCCGAGGAACGGGTGTTGTGGAACCAGTATGAGAAGACTGCGCTGGACAAGATGAAGGCGGCCGGCATCACCGTCGTCACCATCGCCGACAAAACCCCGTTCCAAAAGGCAGTCAAACCGGTGTGGAACAAATACGGCCCGAAATACGCCGATATGATCAAGCGCATCCAGGCGGTACAGTAAGCCGAAACCGCAGGCGAAAGGGGGCCGGCAATGGCTGGATGGTATCGTGCCGCCATGGATTGGCTCTATTTCGCCTGCGTATCGCTGGCCGGCGGCGCGCTGGTGCTAATCTCGCTGATCGTGCCGTGGGGGGTGTTCACCCGCTACGGGCTGAACAGCGCCTCGTCCTGGCCGGAGGCAACCGCGATCCTGCTTTCGATCGTGCTGACCTTCTTCGGCGCGGCGGCCTGCTACCGGGTCGGGCTGCACATGCGGGTGTCGTTCGTGCGCGACCGCTTTCCGCCGGCGCTCGGGCGGATCGCCGATTTCGTCGCCGAGGCCCTGATGTTGCTGGTCGGTGGCTTCATGACCAACTTCGGCATCGGCTTGTGCCAGACCACCTGGTATCAGTCGATCGCCGAATTTCCCGCGCTCTCGGTCGGGGTTACCTACTTGCCGATCCCGCTTGGCGGTGTCTGCCTGATCCTGTTCGTGCTGGAACGTTTGCTGATCGGCCGGCCGGCCGATCGCACCGGCGATACGCACGGCCCCGTAACGACTG
>JAYTQP010000490.1:0-2161 GCA_043746675.1 Rhodospirillales bacterium
GGGGGATTATGCGCGTTTATTCCAAACGTTGCGCCACCCAACCAGCAACGGATTGCAAGGCAGCGGGCAATTGCGCGGGTTCGGTGCCGCCGGCTTGCGCCATATCGGGGCGCCCGCCCCCTTTGCCGCCTACCTGGCTGGCAACAAAGTTGGCTAATTCGCCTGCCTTCACTTTGCTGGTCAGGTCGGCGCTTACGCCGGCAATCAGGGTCACCCGTCCGTCCGTGCAACTGCCCAACACCACGGCGCACGATTTGAGCTTGTCCTTGAGCTTGTCCACGGTTTCGCGCAGCGTTTTGACGTCTGCGCCGTCCAGTATCGCGGCCAGCACTTTTGCGTCGCCTACCGCGGTGGCCTGGCTGACGAGGTCATCACCCTGCGCTGCGGCCAGTCTGGACTTGAGACGATCCAGTTCTTTTTCCAGGTTTTTGACGTTATCCACAATCTGCGCGATTTTTTGCTGCAACTCTTGCGGCGGTGCTTTGAGCAGGGCGGCAGCTTGCAGGATTTGCCGCTGCTGCGCTTGTATCATGGCCAGTGCCGCTGGCCCGGTGACCGCTTCGATGCGGCGGATGCCCGCGGCCACGCCGGATTCGGATACGATCTTGAACAAGCCAATGTCGCCGCTGCGGCTGACGTGAGTGCCGCCACACAGCTCGGTGGAAAATTCACCCATGCCGACGACCCGCACCTGGTTGCCATATTTTTCGCCGAACAATGCCATGGCGCCGTGGGCGATGGCTGCATCGTAGCCCATCAACTGTGTTTCGACGATTACATTGCGGCGGATTTCGCGGTTTACCAGGTCTTCGATCTGCAGTAGTTGGGCTGTGCTGACAGCCTCGCTGTGAGCGAAGTCGAAGCGTGTCCTGGCTGCATCCACCAGCGAGCCTTTTTGCGTGACGTGAGTGCCGAGAACACGGCGCAACGCAGCATGCAGGAGGTGGGTGGCGGAGTGGTTGCTGGCGGCACGGCTGCGCGCCTCGGCATCCACTTGTGCGGTGACGAGATCGCCCAGTTTGAGGCTGCCGGATTGGAGCAGGCCGGTGTGGCCGAATACATCGGGCTGGATTTTCTGGGTATCGTCCACCTCGAACACGCTGCCGCTGCCGTGCATTTCGCCGCTGTCGCCCACCTGGCCGCCGGATTCGGCGTAGAAGGGCGTGGCGTCGAGGAACATCTCACTGGTGCCGTCCTCGCCCACCAGTACCGCGATCACCTGAGTCTCGACGCTGTATCGAGAGATGTCTCGTCCCACGAACTCCGTCGTCCCGTGGCGCTCGATGAGGTCCTTGTACTGGGCGTCGTCCGCGAGGTTCAACGTCTTGGCGGTGGCGCGGGCCCGCTCGCGCTGGGACGTCATGGCGAGGTCAAAGGCCTCGCGTTGGACGCGCAGACCCGATTCGGCGACGATCTCGTCGGTGAGTTCAATAGGAAAGCCGTGGGTGTCGTGCAGCTTGAAGGCGATCTCACCGGGGAACGTCGTCGACCCACTGCGTACGACGTCGTCGCGCGCCTCTTCGAGCAGGGACATGCCGGTGCGCAGGGTGCGCGCGAAGCCCACCTCTTCCCGCTGCAATACCTCGACGATCAGGTCGCGGTCCTTCACGAGAACCGGATACGCCCCGCCCATCTTCGTAATGGTCGCGTCGACCAGTGATTCCACCAGTGAGGTCTCAGAGCCCGCACGCCGCGCGGCGAGAATGGCGCGGCGGATGATGCGGCGCAGCACGTATCCGCGCCCCTCGTTCGAGGGCAGCACGCCGTCCGAGACCAGCATGGTCATGGCCCGGCCGTGCTCGGCGATTCGCCGGATGGCGATGTCGGTCTGCTCGTCACGCCCGTAGGGCGCTTGGACCGCCCGCGACGCCGTTTCCAGCAGCGGTGTGAACAGGTCGGTGGCGAACACCGACTCCACGCCATTGAGGATCGAGAGCACGCGCTCGAAACCCGCGCCGGTGTCGATGTTCTTTTTGGGCAGTTCGGTCATCGAACCGCCGGGCCCCTTCTCGTACTGCATGAAGACGAGGTTCCAGAATTCGATGAACCGGTCGTCCCCGCCAAACGCCGGGCCCCCGTCGGCGCCGAACTGTGGTCCCTTGTCGAAGAAGATCTCCGAACACGGACCGCAGGGTCCGGTGTCGCCCATGCCCCAGAAGTT
>JAYTQP010000491.1:0-1592 GCA_043746675.1 Rhodospirillales bacterium
GTAGCGCGTCGCGCCGCTGATCACGTCGGTGCCCACCACTCCGCACAGCAGCCCGAAGATCGTCATCGCCACGCCCTTGAGCGGCGAGCCGCGCGACAGCGTCGCGCCGGCCAGCAACCCCAGCAGCATGATCGACGAGATCTCGCTGGGCCCGAACTTGAACGCCACCGCGACCAGCAGCGGCGACATGAAGATCATCACCAGGATGCCCACCGAGGCGGCGAAGAACGACGACATCATCGTGATGCCCAGCGCCGCGCCGCCGCGCCCCGCCTTGGTCATCGGGTAGCCGTCCAGGCAGGTCACCGCATGCGGCGGATGGCTGGGCAGGTTCAGCAGGATGGCGCCGATGGCGCCGCCGTACTGCGAGCCGTAGAAAATGCCCGCGAGCATCAGGATCGCCGGCACCGGCGCGATCACGTAGGTCAGCGGCAGCAGCATCGAGATCGTCGTCAGCGGGCCCATGCCGGGCAGTACGC
Organism: Rhodospirillales bacterium; assembly: GCA_043746675.1. Lineage (GTDB taxonomy): Bacteria > Pseudomonadota > Alphaproteobacteria > Acetobacterales > Acetobacteraceae > CAITOL01. Next base: position 480 of record JAYTQP010000491.1, read on the forward strand.
CGATCAGGTTGCCGATCAGCACGCCGAACACGCTCCACATGAAATTGCTAGGCTGCAGGGCCACGCCGAAGCCGTACCAAAGGTCCATCAGGGTCTGGTGCATGTACTGTTTGCCTGGTCTTGTGATCGGGAGGCTGGATGCAGGGCGGTGCCACGTTGCGGCGATCGCCGGCTCAGCCCCATGCGAACAGCGGCAGCTGCAGCTGCAGGCCGTAGTGAAAGACGAGCACGCCGAACGCGTCCAGGCCGACAGCGAGCGCCGCGGCGCTCTTCACCGTGTTCTGGCGGTCGCCCAGCGCGGCGATGAAGATCGACGCGAAGGTGGCCGGCACCAGGCCGCCGTATTGCCCGACGACGACGAACGCGATCACGCCACCCACGATGCACAACCAGCCGCGCCACTCAGGACCGCGCGCGGCGACGCCGTGCGCCCCGCCGCCCGCAGCGACGCGGCCGGCCGGCGTTGCAGTCAGACCGATGGCCAGGCCGACCAGCACCATCAGGACCCCGAGCACGACCGGCACGTAGCCGGCGCCCATGTGGTTGAGCGTTCCCATCCGGTACGTCAGACCCAGCCCGAATGCGCCGGTGCCCAGTGCGATCAGCAGCGCCGCGCCGATGTGGTCCTTGCCCACGGCCTTGAGTCGTGACATTGCGAAAACTCCTTGTATGAACAGGCACCGCAGCGGCTCGCTCGACGCCCGCACTCGGCCCGTTGCAAACCGGCTCGCAGGCTCGAAGAACGCGAGTCCGAGTCTAGGCAATCGGCCGGCGCATGCGTCGAGAAAAGTACGGATTTGTGGCGCTTAGGTGCACGAGATGGATCGCCGCGGACGACGCAGGGTGCAATGCTGCAAAGCAGCATAATCGCGCCACTTTTCAGCACGGCACCCTGGGCCCGCAGGCCGCAACCCTCGCGGACCGCGATCATGCCGACGTTGTGCGTTCTGCCACCCATCGACTGCGAGCCGCGATGACACTGATTGCCACGATCCCCCTGTCCACGGTACGCGCCGCGATCTCGAGTGAATCGGCCCGCACCTCGGCCCGCACCGTTGCGCGCTGGCCGCTCGCCGATATCGAAGCCTGCTTCGACCTGCCGTTCATGGACCT
>JAYTQP010000492.1:0-2101 GCA_043746675.1 Rhodospirillales bacterium
GGCCGGTGAAAAACTGACCCTGGTCGGTCGCATCATTGATGGCGCCGGTGCCGCCGTGGCCGACGCGGCGGTGGAACTGTTTCAAGCCAGCCCCGCCAGCAGCGAAAGCTTCCCCGGCTGGGGCCGTGGCCGCACCGACGCAAGCGGCGAATATCGTTTCACCACCATCAAGCCGGGTCCACTGCCGGGGCGCGGCAACAGCATTCAGGCGCCGCATTTCGCGCTGAATATTTTCGCCCGCGGCATCCTGACCCGGCTCTATACCCGCGCTTACTTCGCCGGCGAACCACTGAATGCCACCGACCCGCTGCTGGCGCTGGTGGAAGATCCGGCGCGGCGCGCCACCCTGATTGCCACCCCGGACGGCATCGCCGTCTGGCGCAAGGACATCGTTCTGCAAGGCGCGGGCGAAACGGTATTCATCGCGGTTTAGCGCATGGCGCGCTGCTGCGTGCAGACACGATCGCCGCCGGGATGCAGAGGCTGGCTCCGATGCTGGGGCGGCGGCCCGGTGCGATCCATACACCTATCTCGGCAGCACCGCCGATTTCATCGATTGCATTCTGCATCGTCTGCGACGCATCGAAAGCGCCCGTCCGGCAGATTGATATTTTGTCACCCCACCGGCGCAGGTCAGGGTTGCAAGTGTTCGCGCCGCTGACTAGGTTGCTGCGGTGACCGGCCGTAAGGTCGCAATGTCCAGGAAAAAACCGCGTCGGGACAATCCGCGTCAGCAAGGGAGGCTATGTTCGATGGCCAAAACGCTCGCCACACGTCGCAAACTATTGAAGTTCGGTGCCGCAGCGTCGGCCCTGCCCTGGGTGCACATCCGCACCGCAGCGGCCGCCGGCAAATTATCGATGTTTTTCTGGGACCATTGGGTGCCGGCCGGCAACGTCGTGGTCAAAAAGCAGGTCGATGCCTGGGCGGCGAAAAACAAGGTCGATGTCAGCGTCGATTTCATCACCTCGAACGGCGCCAAAAACCTGCTGACCATCAACGCCGAAGCGCAGGCGAAAACCGGGCACGACATCATCACCATCCCGAACTGGGAAGTGCACAACCAGGCCGCCAATCTCGAACCGGTGGACGACGTGGTCGGGCATCTGGTCGGCAGCTACGGCGCGGCGAACCGGGTGTCGGAATATCTCGGCAAAAGCCAGGGCCACTGGCTGGCGGTGCCGTCGAGCTGGGGTACCCAGAACAAAGGCCCGTGCGGGCGCATTTCGATCCTGAAAGACGCCGCCGGGCTCGATGTCGTCAAAATGTATCCGGCAGCCCCCAGCGCCGGGATGGAAGGCGCGGACTGGACCTATGATGCATTGCTGAAGGCCGCCGAGGCCTGCCACAAGATCGGCAAAACCTTCGGCATCGGGCTCGGCGTCACCGCCGACTCGGTCGATACCGCCGGCGGCATCATGGCCGCCTACGGTGCCGAACTGATCGACGCAAAAGGCAACATCGCGGTCGATTCGGACGCCATGCGGCAGGTGCTCGATTACGCCCAGCGACTGGTGAAATTCCTGCCGGCGGACGCGGTGAGCTATGATGACGGCTCGAACAACCGGGCGCTGATTTCGGGCAACTCCGCCATGATCTTCAATCCGCCCTCGGCCTGGGCGGTTGCGGTGCGCGATGCCCCGGCGGTCGCCGCCGATTGCTGGACCTTCCCCGCCCCATCCGGCCCGAAAGGCCGCTTCATGCCGCACAGCATGAACTTCTGGGGCATCTGGAAGTTCAGTCCGAACAAAGCAGCCGCCAAGGAACTGGTCGAACATCTGATGCAAGGCGGCAATGTCGAGGAACGCAGCAAGGCGGTGCTCGGCTACGATCTGCCGCCGTTCGAGAAGATGAACGAATCGAACGTGTGGGACGAAGTCGGCCCGCCGAAAGGCACCGTCTACAACTATCCCGTGCGCAAGCAGCACGGCATCGTCACCAATCTCGCGATGATGCCGGCGCCTCCGGAAATTGCCGTGCAGGCCTATAATCGTGGCACCAACTCTACGATGTTTGCCAAGCTGCAAAGTGGCCAGACCATCAAGCAGGTCACCGACTGGGCGAAGAACGAGCTCGAAGGCTTCACCCGCTGATCGGGCGG
>JAYTQP010000493.1:0-3264 GCA_043746675.1 Rhodospirillales bacterium
GCCGCCTTGCGCGTCGGCATCTGCGAAACGCTCGGGGACCTCGGTCACACCACGTGCGAGGCGGAAAACGGTGCCGCCGGCTTGCAGCGCCTGACCGAACTGCCGCCGATCGACGCGGTTTTGCTCGACCTGCGGATGCCCGGGCTGGATGGCATGGAGGTGCTGCGCCGCATCCGGGCGCGGCCATCGCCGCCACCGGTTGCGGTGCTGACCGCCGTCGGCACCGCGGCCAACACGATCGAGGCAATGCGACTGGGGGCGGTTGACCATCTCACCAAGCCGATCGGCCGCATTGCGCTGGCCGATCTGGTGGCGCGCCTGCTGCCGGCGCGCGCCGACGCCGCCCCGATTGCGGCGTTGAGCGGTGTGGCAGACGGCGATCTGGTCGGGGCTTCACCGGCGATTCGCGCGGTGCAAAAGGCCATCGGGCTGCTGGCCGACAGCGACGCCACCGTGCTGATCAGCGGGGAAACCGGCACCGGCAAGGAAGTTGTGGCGCGCGCCATCCACCGCCATGGCCGGCGCGGCGGCAAACCTTTCGTTGCCGTGAACTGCGCCGCGATCCCGGCCGGATTGCTGGAAAGCACCCTGTTCGGCCATGTGCGCGGCGCCTTTACCGGGGCAGTGGCCGATCAGCGCGGCAGCATCCGGGCAGCCGATGGCGGCACCTTATTCCTCGACGAAATCGGCGACATGGACCTGGCCATGCAGGCCAAGCTGCTGCGGGTGTTGCAGGATCGCGTGGTCACCCCGGTCGGCGGCAAGCCGATTGGCGTCGATGTGCGGGTGCTCGCGGCAACGCACCGCGATCTCGCCGCCGAACAGCGGGCGGGGCGGTTCCGCGAGGATTTGTACTGGCGGCTGGGCGTGGTGCCGCTGCTGCTGCCGCCGCTGCGCGCCCGGCCGGACGATATCGCCGAACTCGCCACCCATTTCCTGGCACTCGCCGGCGGCCGACCGCGCGCGTTGTCGGCGGCAGCACTTGCCCGGCTGGTCCTCCATCCCTGGCCCGGCAATGTGCGCGAACTGCGCAACGCGATGGAGCGGGTGGCGGCGATGGTCCGCCACGACGTGATCGGTGCCGACGATCTCAACTTTCTGCGCGCCGCGCCGGCGCCCGAAACGCGCGCCGACGAAACCCTCCCCAACGCGGTTGCGCGATTGGAACGCGCCATGCTGCGCCAGGCGCTCGACAGCGCCGGTGGCAACCGTGCCGAGGCCGCGCGCCGGCTCGGCATTCCGCGGCAGGCGCTCTATGACAAAATGCGGCGCTACGCGATGGAGGTGTCAGAAAATCCGACGGAAGCTGTCGGGAAAGCCGACACCTAGGGAGCCGCTCAGCGAACGAGAACGTTCTTTTTCAACCCTTTAGAAAATGGCACGGCGAGTGCAATGCCTGACCCGACGGCCGCTTTCGCCGCCGCACAGGAGATCCCGATGAACGTTCGCAAATCCAAACTGTTCGCCGCCACCTTGCTCGCCGGCATGGGGTTTGGTCTGGTCGCGATGGCGCAGCCTTCGCCCTACGATGCCGCCCAATTGCCTGAAACCAAAGGCAAGGTGGCGCAATATCTGCTCACCCCGATGGGCATGGTGGACGGCCTGCTGCTCACCGATGGAACCGAAGTCCAGGTGCCGCCGTTTGCTTCCACCGAACTGGTGTTCGCCGTCCGCCCGGGCGATGCGGTGACCATCCATGGGCTGAAGGCGCGCGCGCTGCCGATGGTGGCGGCCTCCTCGGTAACCAACGACGCCTCGGGCGCGACGGTGCAAACCGGCGCACCGTCGCATTCCGGTATGGGCGCGCATATGGGCATGGGCGAACACAAGCCGGGTCACGGCATGATGGGTGCCATGCACATGATGGGGGGCGGAAACCCGCTTGAGGTGAGCGGCAAGGTGAAAGCCGTGCTGCATAACCCGCGCGGCGAGACCGACGGGGTGCTGCTGGAAGACGGCAGCCAGGTTCGCCTGCCGCCGCCGGACGCCAAGCGGATGGCGGCGGCACTCGCACCGGGTGAAATGGTGATCGCACGCGGCCCCGGCACCGCCAACCTACTCGGCAAGATCGTGGTTGCCCGGCAAATTGGGCCGGACGCCGATCATCTGGCCGAAGTGCATGGCCCGCGCGGGATGATGGGCGCGCCGCACGACATGATGGATCGCCCGGCAGCGTCGGCGACCCCGCCGGCCAAATAGACGGCGCTTGCCGCCACGCCTTCGATCGTTTAGCCGGTCATGCAAATCGAGGAAGAATGCAATGCCACGCATGACCGGCGGCGAAGCCATTGTCGATAGTCTGTTGCGGCACGATGTCGATACCGTGTTCGGCCTGCCCGGCGCACAAACCTACGGGCTGTTCGACGCGCTGGCCAAACAATCCAACCGCATCCGCCTGATCGGCGCCCGGCACGAACAAGGCTGCGGCTACATGGCGCTGGGCTACGCCAAGGCATCCGGCCGACCGGGCGTGTTCACCGTAGTGCCCGGCCCCGGCATGCTGAACGCCAGCGCGGCGCTGATCACCGCCTACGCCGTCAACGCCCCGGTGATGTGCATCACCGGGCAAGTGCCGAGCGCCTTTCTCGGCCAGGGCCACGGCCATCTGCATGAAATGCCGGACCAGCTCGCCACCTTGCGCACTCTGGTGAAATGGGCCGAGCGGATCGACGATCCGACGCAGGCGCCGTTGCTGCTGGCGCGGGCATGGCAGGAAATGATTTCCGCCCGCCCCCGCCCGGTGGCGCTGGAAATGCCGTGGGACATGTTCACCAGCGCGGTCGAGGTCACGCCGCACGATCCGCTGCCGCGATTCCCGGACCCGACGCCCGACCCCGACCGCATCGCCGCGGCGGTGACGCTGATCAAGGCGGCCAAAACCCCCATGATCTATGTCGGCGGCGGCGCGGTCGCCGCCGGCGCGGAAATCGCCGCATTGGCCGAACTGCTCGGCGCTCCGGTCTCCAGCTTCCGCGCCGGCCGTGGGGTGGTCGATGATCGCCATCCGCATGCCACCACCAGCGCGGTCGGCGGGCGGCTGTGGCCGGACACCGATCTGGTGATCGGCATCGGCACTCGCCTGGAAGCGCCGGGCTGGCGCTGGGGGGCGGCGCCGGCCGGGCAGAAGCGCATTCGCATCGATATCGATCCGGCGGAAATCCGTCGCGGCAAGCCGGATATCGGCATCGTCGCCGACGCGCGGGCCGCTACCGCCGCGTTGCTGGCAGCGTTGTCAACGCCGCATTTGGGCTGGATGGCGCAGGT
>JAYTQP010000494.1:0-2796 GCA_043746675.1 Rhodospirillales bacterium
GAGAGAGCTTCTGGCCGTGCTCGGCAACGTCTACGCCGGCAACGCAACCGCCAAAGCGTGGGTGGCATGGCTGGACCAGGCGTGCGGGGCGCGGGGATAGGTGAATAAAGGTCAGGGCGCTGCCCTGGACCCGCGTCGTCCCAAAGGCACGCCTCCGGCGTGACGGGACTGTCGCCCCCGCCTTGCTTCTTTCACCCGACGCCCCTCAGTCCAGAAACGCCCGCACCTCGCTGAGGAAGGTTTCGAGTTGGTCGTGTTGGACCCAGTGTCCGGCGTTGGGGATGGTGGCGACGCGGGCGTTTTGGAAGGCGGCGAGGCGGCCGTCGCCTTCGGGGTTGGAGGCCCAGCTTTCCTGGCCGTAGATCAGCAGGGTTGGGCAAATGATGCGGGACCAGAGCCTGTCGATTTCGTCGTAGCCCATGTCGTAGGCGGGCCAGGAGCGGACGTAGTTATCGAATTTCCAGGAGTAGGTGCCGTCCTCATTTTGGTTGACGCCGTGTTGGGTGAGGTGGCGGGCGCGTTCGGGGGTGAGGTGGCGGTTTTGTTCCTGCATGCGTTTGAGGGCTTCTTCGATCGAGGCGTAGCGGCGCGGCAGGCGGCCGGCGAGGGCGCGTTGTTCTTCCACCCAGGCGTGCATGCGTTCGACCAGGGTGAGGTGCGCGCGTTTGGCGACCGAGCGTGGGGATGGTCCGAGGCCTTCGATGGCGACCAGTTTTTTGACCGTTTCCGGATAGAGTCCGGTGTAGCGCAGGGCAATGTTGCCGCCGAGCGAATGGGCGACGATGGTGAGCGGGGCGAGATGTTGTTGATGGATGAGTTGGGCGAGATCGTAGATGTAGCAATCCATCCGGTAATTGCCGTCCGGGGACCATTGGCTGTCGCCATGGCCGCGCAGGTCCGGGGCGATGATATGCCAGTCCTTGCGTAGGTCTTCCGCCACCCAGTCCCAGTTGCGGCAGTGGTCGCGGCCGCCATGCAGCAGCAGCAGCGGCGGGGCATCGGGGTTGCCCCAATCGACGTAATGCAGGCGGAGCCGTTGGGAGAAGAAAACCCGCGATGTGGGGCCGCTGGTGGTGAGGGACATCGTATCGCCTGTAAAACGTTAGTCGGTTATCCGTCGAGGTGGGATTTGCCATCTCCAATGGCACATGGCTAGACTTGGCGGCAAGCCGCGCAGTCGGTTCCGGTTTATCTCAAAATCACGGAGGTTCGTTTGGACAAGATCACTTTCCCGGTTGAAGCGTCGCATATCATGATGTTCGCGCGTTCGATCGGCGACACCAATCCGGTGTATTACGATGCAGCCGCGGCAACGAAGACCGAAGCGGGCGGGATTGTTGCGCCGCCAAGCTTTGCCCAGTCGGTGGCGCAGTTCAATCCGGACTATTTCCTGCGTCCGAAGCCGGGTCTGCCCTGGTTCGGGTCGGGCAAGACGGCGACCGGGCTGACCGAGAAATCGACCTCGTCCGGCGGGCTGCATGCCGAGCAGCATTATGAATTTCATCGCCATATCCGGCCGGGTGACGTGCTGACGGTGGAAAGCAAGCCGGGCAAGTCCTGGGAAAAGGAAAGCAAACGCGCCGGCATCCTGAAATTCCGCGAATCGGTGACCGAATATCGCGATCAGGCGGGCAATCTGGTGATCACCGCGACCAGCGTCGGGGTGACCACCGAACGACCAGTGGCGCAGGGTTGAGGGGGGATCGGCAGATGGCACTCAAGGCAAGCAAGCTGAAGGTTGGCGACACGCATTCCGAGCAGATTTGCGACAATCTTTCTCGCACCCAGATCGTGCAGTACGCGGGGTCGTCGGGCGACTACAACCCGCTGCATACCGATGAGGTTTATACCACCCAGATCGCCGGCTACCCGAGCGTGTTCGCGCACGGGATGCTGACGATGGGGATGACCGGCAAGGCGCTGACCAACTATGTCGGCGATGCCACGCTGACCAAGTTCGGCGTGCGCTTCACCAATCAGGTCTGGCCGGGCGACACGCTGACGGCGACGATGACGGTGACCGGCCTGCGCCATGAAGCCGGCCAGCATTTCGTCGATCTGAGCCTGTCCACGGTCAACCAGGGCGGCAAGGAAGTGATGTCCGGCAGCGCCAGCGCGCGCATCGACGCTTGACGGCGGGCGGCGCGTGACCAAGGCCACCCCAGGGTCACGCGCCACCGCGTTTTGCGCCCGCTTCGGGCTACGGGTGCCGATTTTGCTGGCGCCGATGGCCGGTGCCTGTCCGGCGTCGCTGTCGGTGGCAGTGGCCAATGCTGGCGGCATGGGGGCGGCTGGCGTGTTGACCTTGCAGCCGGCCGCGATTGCCGCCTGGGCCGCAGAATTTCGCGCCGGCAGCAACGGCGCGTTCATGTTGAACACCTGGATCCCCGATCCGCCACCGCTGCGCGACGCGGCGCACGAGGCCGACGTGCGGGCGTTTCTCGCCCAGTTCGGGCCGCCGGTCGCCGAGGCCGCCGGGGACGCACCGCTGGTGGATTTCAATGCCCAGTGCGCGGCGATGCTGGCGGCCGGGCCGGCGGTGATTTCATCCATCATGGGGCTTTATCCGCCGGATTTCGTCGCGACCCTGAAAGCGCGCGGCATTGCCTGGTTCGCCACCGCCACCACGGTTGCCGAAGCCTTGGCGGCCGAGGCCGCCGGCGCCGATGTTGTGGTGGCGCAAGGCGCGGAAGCCGGCGGCCATCGCGGGGCGTTCGTCGCCGGCTATGCCGAGCGCGCTTCGGTCGGGCTGTTCGCGCTGTTGCCGGCGGTGGTAGACGCGGTGAAAATTCCGGT
>JAYTQP010000495.1:0-2461 GCA_043746675.1 Rhodospirillales bacterium
AGGCTGCCGCCGGGCGCCACGCCGGCCAGCAGCCGGCGGGCAAAGCGGAACGCCAGGGTGGCCTTGCCGATGCCCGGTGGCCCGGAGATCAGCCAGGCGTGCGGCAGCCGGCCGGATTGCATCGCGCCGGCCAGCAGATGCTCGGCGGCAGCGTGGCCGAACAATTCCGGATTGGCGCGCGGTTCCGGCAGGCTCATGCCAGCAGCCGCGCTTGCACGATGCCGGCGATGGTGGCCGCCAGCGCGGCTTCGTCGGTCGCGCCGTCGAGCAGAACGCAACGTTGCGGATTTTCATCGGCCACGCGCTGAAAGCCACGGCGGATGGTTTCAAAAAACGGCGCCCCGAGGCGTTCGTAGCGGTCTGCCGCCACGCCACGTGCCGCCAGGCGGGCCACCGAGGTCGCAACCGGCACGTCCAGCACGATGGTAAGGTCCGGGACCAGCCCCATCATGTCGGATAGCAGTTTAATCACCGCACGATCCTCGCCCTGCCCTGCTCCCTGATACACCATCGTGCTGTCGTAATAGCGATCGCAGAGCACCCAATCCCCCGCCGCCAGCGCCGGCTGGATGGTGCGGGCGATATGTTCGGCGCGGGTGGCAAAATGCAGCAGCGTCTCGGACCGCGGCGCCCAGTCGTGCCCGCCATGCAGCAGCAGGTTGCGCAGGATTTCCGCGCCCGGGGCGCCGCCCGGCTCGCGGGTTAACACGAGCATCCTGCCGCGATCGCCGAGGAAGCGCGCGAGGTGCCTGATCTGGGTCGATTTGCCCGCCCCTTCCCCGCCTTCAAACGTGATGAACCGACCGCGCGCAACCACGGAAAATCAGCTTCGGCCCATGTAGCGCGCCAGCACCGCCATTGCCCGTCCGGGCAGGCCGAGCTTGGGCACATCGGCGCCGGCGAGCAATTTGATGTCGGCGTCCGGCACCCCGGCGCCACGCACGCTGAGCGTGCCAAGCGCCGTTCCGCGCAGCACCGGCGCCCGGATCGGGCTTTCGTAGGCCAGATCGACTTTAAGCGTGTTGCGCCAGGCTCGCGGCAGGGTCAGCACCACGTCGCGGCCGGTTACCAGCGGAACGGTTTGGGCGGTTCCCAGCCAGACCGGCATTTTTTCCACCGTCTCGGCGGCGGTGAACAGGGTGACGTTTTCCCACTCGCGGAACGCCCATTCCAGCAGCTTTTCCCCTTCCGCGCCGCGCTGATGCATGCTGGCCATGCCGTTCAGCACCACGATCACTCGCCGCCCGCCCCGATCCGCGCTGGCCACTAGCCCGTAGCCGCCTTCCTCGGTGTGGCCGGTTTTCAGCCCATCCGCGAGGTTTTTCTGCACCAGCGTATTACGATTTAGCTGGTCGATATTATTGTATTTGAACGATTTTTCGGAGTCGTATTTATAATACTCAGGGAACTCGCGGATCAGATGCTGGGCCACCACGGCGATGTCGCGCACGCTCATCCGGTGCCCCGGGTCCGGCCAGCCGGTCGCATTGCGGAAGTGACTTTGCTGCAAACCCAACACCTTGGCCTTTTCGTTCATCAGGTCGACGAACTGATCTTCCGAACCGGCGATTGCTTCCGCCAGCACGATGCAGGCGTCGTTGCCGGATTGCACGATCATGCCACGGATCAGATCCTCGACCTTCACCTTGGTGCCGAGGCCGACGAACATTTTGGAGCCCTGCATGCGCCAGGCCTTCTCGCTGACCGGGAGTTCCTGGTCCAGCTTCAGCCGGCCGGATTTCAGCATGCCGTAGACGATGTAGGCGGTCATCAGCTTGGTCATCGATGACGGCACCATGGGCACATCGGCGTCCTTGTTCAGCAAGGTCGCACCGGTGTTGTAATCGATGATGACGGCCCATTTGGCGCTGGTATCGACCGGGCCGAGCGGGGTTTGCGCTGGAGTGGCGGGCGGACCGTTCGCGGCGGTCTCGGCGGGTTTACGCGGGCGCGCCGGGGTTACCGGCCGCTTTTTCGGCGCTTGCGCCAACGCGGTCGTCGGGCTCAGGGCAGCGGCGGTGAGCAGCAGGCGGCGATCGATCATGCTCAGTCCCCCGTAAAAACCTATTCTACGACCACATGGGCACCGGCGATACCGGCGCGCAGCAGCCGATCCAACATCGCGTCGGCATCGGCGGCGCTATGGAAATGCCCGACGCGGACGAAATAGGCGCGGTCGCGCGGCGCGTTATAGTCGGTTTCCAGCCGCGCGCCGAAGCTGGCCAGGCGGGCGCGCAGAATATCGCCATAGTCGCGTCGGCCGAAGCTGCCGCATTCCACCGCCAGCGTTCCGGCGTGCGGGCTGACCAGCCGCACGCGGCCGTCGATTTTTTCCAACCCCGTGGTCGCGGCACTGGCTGCCACCACCGCCGGCGCCGGCGCGGCAACGCGGCCGGCACTGTGCGCCGCGCCCGGCGGTGGTGCCAGGTCTTCGCTCTGCACGCCGGATTTTGGCGCCGCG
>JAYTQP010000496.1:0-9475 GCA_043746675.1 Rhodospirillales bacterium
CTGCTGCTCAACGCCCTGACGATCGTGACCGAGTTCATCGGCATCAGCCTGGGGCTGGACTGCCTGGGTGTGTCCAGGTTCTGGGGTGTAAGCCTGTCGGCGCTGGTCATCATCGGCGCGGCCAGCACCGGCAACTTCCGCCGCTTCGAGCGCCTGGCGCTGCTGCTGGTGTTCGCCAGCCTGTTGCTGGTGCCGGTGTTCCTGATGGTGCACCCGCCGGCGGGCCAGATCGCGCACGACTTCTTCGTGCCGCAGTTGCCACGCGACGGCAAGCTCAGCGAGGTGATGCTGCTGATCATCGCGATCGTCGGCACCACCGTGGCACCGTGGCAGCTCTTCTTCCAGCAGAGCTACGTGATCGACAAGCGCATCACGCCGCGCTTCATCGGCTACGAAAAGGCCGATCTTTGGCTCGGCATCGTGCTGGTGATGATCGGTGCGATCGCGATGATCGTGTTCTGCGCGGCGACCTTCCAGGGCCGGCCGGAATTCGGCCACTTCACCGATGCTGGCGGGGTGGCGGCGGGGCTGGCCAAATATGTCAGCCCGACCGCCGGCGTGCTGTTCGCCGTGGCACTGATCGATGCCGCCATCATCGGCGCCGCCGCGGTTTCTCTGGCGACCGCCTACGCGATCGGCGACGTGCTCGACCTCAACCACTCCCTGCACCGCAAGGCCAGCGAGGCGAAGGGCTTCTACCTGGTTTATTGCGGCCTGATCGCCGGCGCGGCGGCGTTGGTGCTGATGCCGGATGCGCCGCTCGGGCTGATAACCCTGGCGGTGCAGACGCTGGCCGGGGTGCTGCTGCCGAGTGCGACGGTGTTCCTGCTGCTGCTCTGCAATGATCGCGCCGTGCTGGGGCCGTGGGTGAACGGGCGCTGGCTTAATCTGTTCACTGGGCTGGTGATCGCGGTGCTGGTCACTTTGTCGATCGTGTTGACCGCTTCGGTGCTGTATCCGGATATCACCGGCCGGCAGATTATGTTCGTGCTCGGTGGCGGCGGCCTGCTGACGCTGGTTGGGTTTGCGGCCGCCGGCCTGCTGTCCCGGCGGGACGTGGCGGCACCGTCCGAACCGCGCGCCAACTGGCGGATGCCGCCATTGGCCAGCCTGACGCCGGCGCGGCTGACCTTGTCCAAGCGCGTATGGATGCTGGTGCTGCGCGCCTATCTGGTGATCGCGGTCGGCATGGTGGTGGCGCGCGTGGTACAAATCGCGCTTGGGCAGGGATAAAGCAGCGTGACCCCAGACGAATTCCGCCAGGTCGGCCATCACCTGATCGACTGGCTGGCCGACCATCAGGCCGGGCTGGCCGCGCGCCGGGTGATGGCGGCGACCCGGCCGGGCGAGGTCCGCGCCGCTTTGCCGGCCGCCCCACCGCAGCAGCCGGAACCGTTCAGCGATATCATTGCCGACCTCGATCGGCTGATCGTGCCGGGCCTGTCGCTGTGGCAGCATCCGCGTTTCTTCGGCTATTTCCCCGCCAACGCGCTGCCATCAGGCGTGCTCGGCGATCTGGTCAGCACTGGGCTGGGCGTGCTCGGCCTGTCCTGGCAGTCCGGTCCGGCGATTACCGAGCTGGAAGAAGTGGTGACCGACTGGATGCGCCAGCTCTGCGGCATGGATGGCGGCTGGAGCGGGGTGATCCAGGACACCGCCTCCACCGCAACCCTGGTCGCGCTGATTTCCGCCCGCGAGCGCGCTTCCGACTACGCGCTGGCCGGCGCCGGCCTGCAAGGCGGTGGCGCCCGGTTGATCGTCTACGTGTCCGAACAGAGCCATAGCTCGGTGGACAAGGGCGCGCTGCTGGCGGGCTTCGGGCGCGACAATCTGCGGCTGGTGCCGTGCGACAGCGAATACCGGATGCGGCCAGATGCGCTGGCGGCGATGATCGCCGTCGATCGCGCCGCCGGGCATATCCCCTGCGCGGTCGTCGCCACCACCGGCACCACGGCGACCACCGCGATCGATCCGATCGGCGCGATCGCCGCAATCGCCCGCGCCGAACAGGTTTGGTTGCATGTGGACGCGGCGATGGCCGGCTCCGCTATGATCCTGCCGGAATGTCGATGGATGTGGGACGGGCTGGATGGCGCCGATTCTATTGTCATCAATTTGCACAAATGGCTCGGCGTGCCATTCGATTGTTCGCTTTATTATGTTCGCGATCCCGAGCATCTCGTGCGGGTGATGTCCACCAACCCGTCCTTCCTGCAATCCTCCGTCGATGGCCAGGTGAAAAATCTGCGCGACTGGGGCATCCCGCTCGGCCGGCGTTTTCGGGCGCTGAAATTATGGTTCGTGCTGCGGGAACAAGGGGTGGAAGCGCTGCAGGCGCGGTTGCGACGGGACATGAACAATGCCCGGGATTTTGCCGAAATCGTCGCCGCCACGCCGGGCTGGCGGGTGCTGGCGCCGGTCACCCTGCAAACGGTTTGCCTGCGGCATGAACCAGCGGGGCTGGCCGGCGCGGCGCTGGATGCGCACACCACGGCGTGGGCGGAGAAAATAAACCAGTCCGGCGCCGCCTACCTGACCCCGGCGGTGGTCGATGGGCGCTGGCTGGTGCGGGTTTCGATCGGCGCGCTGGCGACCGAGGCGGCCGACATCGCCGACCTTTGGCGGATCATGCAGGACAGCGTTACGTGCTGCTGACCGCGCTCGCGCTGGCCGGCCATGTCGTGCTCCTGCTGTGGGGCACGCGCACGGTGCAGAGCGGCGTCGAACGTGCCTTTGGCTCCGACCTGCGACGGCTGCTGGGCCAGGCGTTGCGCAACCGGCTGGTGGCGGTCGGCGCCGGCGCCGGGGTGACCATGCTGCTGCAATCCAGCACGGCCACGGCAATGATGGTCACCACCTTCGCCGCCCGTGGCGTGCTCGATCTGGTGCCGGCGCTGGCGGTGATGCTGGGGGCCAATGTCGGCACCGCCATCATCGTCAAGGCGCTGTCGTTCGATGTGTCCTGGCTGTCGCCGTTGTTACTACTGGTGGGGTATCTGGCGTTCCGCCGGGCGCCGAAAGGCCGGGTGCGGCAGCTCGGGCGGGTTGGCATCGGGCTGGGCCTGATGCTGCTGGCCTTGCAGGGCATGACCACGGCGCTGGAACCGTCGGCCGCGCCAGCATCTGGCCGGCTGCTGAGCCTGCTGGCGGCCGATCCGATGCTACGGGAGGCGCTGGTGGCGCTGACCGACGATCCGCTGATGGATGTGCTGATCGCCGCGGTGGTGACCTATCTGGCGCATTCCAGCGTGGCGGCGGTGCTGCTGCTGGCCACCATGTCGGCCAGCGGGGTGCTGACCCCGGTGGCGGCGCTGGCGATGGTGCTGGGCGCCAATCTCGGCGGGGCGCTGCCGCCAGTGCTGGAAAGCGACAGTAGCAATCCGGCCAATCGGCGGGTGCCGGTGGGAAACTTGCTGTTCCGCGCCGCCGGATGTTTGGTGGTACTGCCGTTTCTGCGCCCGCTGGCGCATTTGTGGTGGGGCTGGCTGCCGGACCCGCGCGCCGCCGTTACCGGCTTTCACCTCGGCTTCAACCTGCTGCTGGCAGTGCTCTGCGTCGGCTGGCTGCGCCGCGCCAGCACGATGCTAACCCGGCTGTTCCCGTCGCCGCCGATGCCGCCGGACGATGTTGGCCGGCCGCTGTTCCTCGATGCCTCCGCGCTGGAAACGCCCTATCTGGCGCTGTCCAACGCGGCGCGGGAAATCCTGCGGATGGGCGATCTGGTGGATGCGCTGCTGCAAATGCTGCCGCAGGCGCTCGGCCGACGCGACAAGCTGCTGACCGATCAGGCGACGCGGCTGGGGCGCGAACTGGACCGGCTGCACGCGGCGGTAAAGCAGTATTTGTCTCGCCTGGACCGCGCCGAACTGACCGCGCGCGATGCCATCCGGCTGTCCGACCTGCTGGAATTCGCGGTCAATGTCGGGCAGGCCGGCGGGCTGCTGGACAAGCGCATCGGCCGCATCGCCGGGCGCGACCGCGACGCCCTGCCCGGCACCGATCAGGCGGCGCTGCGCAATCTGTTGGCCGGGGTGACCGCCGATCTGCGGCTGGCGATGTCCACCATGCTGACCGAGGATGCCCGCTCCGCCGGCGAACTGCGCGACGCCAAACGCACGCTGAACGAAACCGAACGCGCCGCCGTGCGCGACCATCTGACCCGGCTTGGCCGCGACCCCGATTCGCAGCAGGCCAGCCGACAGTTCCTGGGGCTGATGCATGATTTGAAACTGGTCAATTCGCACTTGGCCAGCATTGGCTACGCGGTTCTGCAGCCGGAACTTCGCTAAACTCTTCCTTCTTATAATCAAAAGTTTTTTGCTTCTTTTTTCCAAAAAAGAAGCGCTTGCCTAATGCTTATCTCTCCCTTGCACCGGCCAGGCAAAAAAATCCTGTTTCGCCGCGATCATGCTTTTCGCCAGCACCATCCGATGCACTTCGCTGGCGCCATCGACCAGCCTGGCCTGGCGGGCGTAGCGATACACCCATTCCACGATCGTATCCTTGGAATAGCCGCGCGCGCCCAGCAGTTGCAGCGCGGTGTCGGCGGCCTTGTGCAAGGCATCGGCAACCACGACCTTGGCGATCGAGACTTCCTTGCGGGCATAGTCGCCCTGGTCCAGCGTCCAGGCGGCATGCATGGTCAGCAGCCGGCCCATCTGGATTTCCATCCCGGCCTGCCCGAGCAGGGTTTGCACGCTTTCGTGGTCGATGAGTTTGCCGCCGAAGGATTTGCGCTTGCCGACGTAGTCCTGGGCGATTTCCAGGCAGCGACGGGCGAGGCCGAGCCAGCGCATGCAGTGCGTCAGCCGCGCCGGGCCGAGGCGGATCTGGGTGAGTTTGAGCCCGTCACCGACCTCCATCAGCCGGTTTTCGTCGGGGATTTCCAACCCCTCGAACGCCAGTTCGCAGTGTCCGCCATGTTCTTCGGGGCCCATGATGGGAATGCGGCGGACGATGCGCCAGCCGGGCTGGTTACGGTCGAACAGGAAGGCGGTCAGGCCCTTGCGCGGGTCCGCCGAAGTTCGCGCCATCAGGATGAAATGCTGGGCGGTTTCGGCGCCGGTGGAAAACCATTTATGGCCGTTGATGATCCAGCCGGTGTTGGTGCGCCGCGCCTCGGTGAGGGTGAGGGAAGGGTCCGAGCCGCAGCCCTCGCCATCCTCGTCCATCGGTTCGGTCATGATGAAGGCGGAGTTGATTTTGCCGTCGATGATCGGCTGCAACCAGCGGTCCTGCTGCGCCGGCGTGCCGACCTGGCTCAGTACCCGCATGTTGCCGTCGTCCGGGGCGGCCGAATTGAAGCAGACCGGGCCGAAGATGGAACGGTTCATTTCTTCCAGCAGCACCGCCTGGTCCACCATCGGCAGGCCGCCGCCGCCGCGCGCCACCGGGGACTGGATGGCCCAGATGCCGAGTGCGCGGGTTTCCTGGCGCAGTTCGGCCAGCAGATGGTGCTGGATGTTCTCGTGCGCGTCGTAGCTGGCGCGGTCGCTTTCCAGCGGGATCAGCCGATCGCTGACGAAGCCGCGAACCAGTTGGCGCTTCTGTTCCAGCGCGGGGGAAAGGGCGAAATCCATGGCCGGTCCTTTGGGTTCAGGTCAGCACCAGTTTGGCCAACGATGCCGCTGCGATCAACCAAACCGCCCCGCCGACCTCGCCGATCCGGCCGGCCACCAGCTTGACCGCGACATAGGTGATGAAGCCCAGCCCGATGCCGGTGGCGATCGAAAAGCTGAACGGCATCGCCACCGCGGTGACCACCGCCGGCAAATATTCGGACATATCGTCCCAATCCAGGTCCTTCAACGCCCGCGCCATCAGGCAGGCGACGAACAGCAACGCCGGTTCGGTGGCGAAGCTCGGGATCGCCTTGGCCAGCGGGGAGAAAAATAGCGTGGCCAGGAACAGCACGCCGGTTACCACCGCGGTCAGCCCGCTGCGCCCGCCGGCCTGAATGCCGGCCGCACTTTCGATGTAGCTGGTCACCGTGGAGGTGCCCATCAGCGAGCCAACCACCGCGCTGGCGCTGTCGGCGGTCAAGGCTTGTCGCAGTCGCGGCACGGTGCCGTCGCGCTGCATCAGCCCGGCGCGCTGGGTGGTGGCGATCAAAGTGCCGGCATTGTCGAGCAGATCGACCAGGAAAAACGTGAACACGATGCCGAACACGCCCAAGCCCAGCGCGCCCCTGATGTCCAACGCCAGAAAGGTCGGCGCCATCGAGGGCGGCAGGGAAACGATGCCGTTGAAATGGGTCAGCCCGAACGGGACCCCGACGATCGCGGTCAGCAGAATGGAAATCAGCACCGCCGCGGTCACCCCGCGCGCCGCCAGACCGGCCATCAGCAGAAAACAGAAGCACGCCAGCATCGTGGTCGGCTTGGTCAGCACCCCGAGCGTGACCAAGGTGGCAGGATTGGCCACCACCAGCCCCATGCCCTGCAGGCCGATCGCCGCCAAGAACAAGCCGATCCCGGCGGCAATGCCCAATTTCAGCGAGATCGGGATCGAATTGATCAGCCACTCTCGCACCCGCAGCACGCTGACCGCAAGGAACACCAGCCCCGATAGGAACACCGCCCCCAGCGCGACCTGCCAGGGAACCTTCATCCCGCCAACCACTGCAAACGCGAAATAGGCGTTCAGCCCCATCCCCGGCGCCAGCGCGAGCGGGTAATTGGCAAACAACCCCATCGCGATGGAGGCCAGCCCCGCAGACAGGCAGGTTGCGGTGAACACCGCGCCCAGATCCATGCCGGTGGTGGCGAGAATCCCAGGATTGACCGCGACGATGTAAGCCATCGCCAGCCAGGTGGTGGCCCCTGCCAGAATTTCGGTCCGCACGTTGGTGCCCAGACCCGCCAGATTGAACCTTGCCAGCATTTTGTCGCTCCCGATTCGCGTTGGGAATGACCTTGTCACATCGGCGGGGCGTGGGGAATGAAGGGAAGCGCTTCTTTTTTGAAAAAAAGAGGCAAAAAACTTTTCCGCTTTGGCTATGAGTTTGGGGGAGCTCGTGGGACACTGTGCTTGACTGATGGAACGAAGCCGCCGTCCCGACGTTGCTGGGCTCGGGGGTAGGATGGTCGATTGCAGTCTGCTCGCGCTACGGGGGCTCAATCTGGCAGTGGCGGGGATGCAGACGGGCTTCGGCGCGTTTCTGCCCGTCTTTTTAGCAACGCATGGCTGGAGCCATGCGCAGATCGGCTATGTCCTCAGTCTGGCGATCATTGCAGCGTTGATTACGCAGATTCCCGGCGGCGCCATCATCGATGCGCTGTCGTATAAGCGCGCCGCCGCCGGGGTGGTGATCGGGGTGGTGTCGGTCGCCGCCATCGCGATCGGCTCCCGGCCGACCAATTCTGTGGTCTTCGTCGCCGACATCGTGCAGGGCGCGGCCGATTCCATGCTGGGGCCGACCATCGCCGCGATCACCTTGGCGCTGGTCGGGCATTCCGCGCTGGGCGAACGCTTCGGCAACAACGTCCGCTATGCCGCGCTCGGCAGCGTCGGCGCGGCGGCGGCGATGGGGTTGCTCGGCAGCTATTCCCATCGGGCGATCCTGTTCGGCTCCGGCGCGCTCGGCGTGGTGGCGGTGCTGATGCTGTTCGCCATTCGTGGGGACGACGTGCGGGCGGCGCCGAAGCGTTCCGCCCATGCTGCCCTGGTGCCGCGACGGCAGCGCAAAACGAAGCCGCCGACGCTGTGGCAGTTGCTGCACGACCGCCGCCTGCTGGTCTTCGTCGCGGCAATGTCGTTGTTCCAACTCGGCAATGCCGCGCTGCTGCCGATCGCCGCCAATACCTGGTCGCATCTGCTAGGCGCCCGCACCGATATGGTGGTCGCCGCCGCGATCATGCTGCCGCAAGGACTGGCGGCGCTGATTTCGCCCTGGTTCGGGCGGTTGGCGGAACGGATCGGGCGCCGGCGGGTGCTCATGCTGGGCTTCGGCGTGCTGCCAATGCGCGCGCTGTTCTTCGCGGTGGAGGGCAATCCCTACCTGGAAGCGGCATGGCAGGGGTTTGATGGCATAACCGCGGCTGCCTTCGGCGTGATGATCCCGCTGGTGGTCGCCGACATCACCCATCGCAACGGGCGGTTCAATCTGACCATGGGCGTTGTTGGCGTGCTCGGCGCGCTGGGCGCGGCGGTCGGCAATTCTCTCGCTGGCGTGGTCGCTGACAAGTTCGGCACCGGGATGGCTTTTGGCTGCCTCGGTGCGGCGGGGCTTGCGGCTTTCGCGCTGGTGGCGACATTTATGCCGGAGACGCGCGATCCCGCGCACCATCACGTTGAAAGTACCTGAGCCGATGCCGTTGCAAATTCCCATTGGTATCCCGCAACTGGTGATCCATCACGCCGAAACCGTCTGGATCGCCGATCCGGATGGGCAGTTGGACGGGATCAGCGGGCTTGGGCTGCTGTTTCGCGACACGCGGCTGATCAGCGTCTGGTCGCTGCTGATCCATGGCGAGAAGTGGGAACTGCTGAACAGCGCGGCGACCACGCATTTTTCCGCTCGCGCCTACCTCAGCAATCCCAGTTTTTCCAGCCTGGACGGCGAAGTTCCGGCGCGCAGCATCAGCATGGCGCTCGGGCGCTGGGTGTCGGGCGGGGTGCATGAAGACCTCGATCTGACCAATCACGGCATGGCGCGGGTGCGCTTCACCCTCGATCTGCTGATCCGCTGCGATTTTGCCGACGTGTTCGAATTGAAGGCCGCCAAGCCCGTGCGGCGCGGCAAGATCACCACCGAATGGTCCGACAGCGACGAGACCATGCGGACGGTTTATCGCAACGAGGATTTTTTGCGCGGCATCGAGGTTTCGTTCGAATGCGATACCAAGCCGGTCTATGCCAATGGGCGGATCAGTTTCGATATCGATCTGCCGCCTGGCGGCAAATGGCATGCCTGCCTGCATACCACGCTGCTCGACGGCAAAGAACGTATCGCCCCGCCGCCGGGCTGCACCGAAGATGTGGCGGATGCGCCGGCGGCGGCATCGGCCGCAGAATGGCGGCGGGCGACAATGACATTGTCGACTTCGAGCGAGACCTTCAACCGGCTTTATGCACAGGCGGTCGATGATATGTCCGCGTTGCGCCTGCCGATGGATGGGGTCGAGGTGCCGGGCGCCGGTTTGCCCTGGTTCCTGGTGCTGTTCGGCCGCGACAGCCTGTTCGTTTCGCTGCAATGCCTGCCGGTGACGCAGCGCTTCGCGCGCGGCGCGCTGGCGGTGCTGGGCGCCCGGCAGGCCACCGAGATCGACGATTTCCGTGACGCCGAACCCGGTAAAATCCTGCACGAACTCCGCCGCGGCGAACTGGCGCACTTCAAGCTGATCCCGCATACGCCGTATTACGGCACCGCCGACGCCACTGCTTTATATCTGATCCTGCTTCACCAGACCTGGCGCTGGACCGGCGATCGCAGCCTGCTCGACACCCATCTGGCCACCGCCGAGGGCTGTCTGAC
>JAYTQP010000497.1:0-3201 GCA_043746675.1 Rhodospirillales bacterium
TTGGCGTCGATCAGCCCGATCATCGGCTCGCTGGCGGTGTATTTAATGTGCTCGGCCAGCAGTTTGCGGGCCTTCACCAGTTCGGCGGCGCGGGCCGCATCGCTGGCGGCAGTGACCGCGCCCTGGATCAGATCGGCCAGCGCGCCATCGAAGCGGGCCACCACCTTGTCGATCCGGTCGAGATTTTTTTCAACCTCAGCGAGGGCTGCCGGCTCGGCGGCGAGGTCTTTGCGGATGGCGTCCTTGAGGCGGGAAACGCTGGTGCCGACCAGGCTGATGGCGTCGTGCCAGATTTTCGGGGCGGCCACCATCGCCGCCGGCGCTGGCGATGCGGTGCCGCTCGGCGGCGCGCTCGGTGCCTCGCCACCGCCGAGCAGAAATGCGCCGAGCTGGACGATCAGCGCCCCGGCTTCTATCAGGCTGCCGGACTTGAGCAGCGCCTGGGCTTGCGGCACCAGAGTTTTCAACGCCGTTACCAGCACCGGATCGCTCGCCGCTTTCGGCATCAACTGCTTGACCAGATCGGTCAGCCGCGCGGTCAAAGCCGCAGCGGCATCCGACGGCTGCGGCGGGGCGGTGGCGGCCGATGACGGCGGCGGGGGCGGTGGTGCGTCTGGCGCGGTGGCGGCCGATTCGGGCGCGGTGGCATTCGGCGCCTCCGCCTTGCCTTCCTGTTCCTCGTCCTCGTCGCCCTCGGCCTCGGCCACCGAGCCGTCTTCCAGGCGGATTTCAACCTTCGAAAAGCCGGTGCCTTTCAGGCCTTTTTTCAACTTGCGGGCAAATCCCGGTGCCGGCTTGTTGATCATTAGGATGACCAGCTTCGGATCTTCGTCCACATCGACCTGCGCGGTGCCGAAACGCTCGTTGCGCAGGCCCTTATTTTCGCTCTTGAGTTCGGTCATCAGAGAACGGCCGGGCTTGATCTTGTGCAGCAGGATCAACGCTTGGCCATCGCTGTCCAGCCCAATCGCGCAGTTCACCGGCTCGCGCTTGGATACCACCAGCAGTTTGCGTGTTTCGGCAATGTCGATGCCGCCGTCTGACTTTCCCGCCATGTCTGCCCCCCTCGGTTAACGACGTTGTGTTTTGGTTTTAGTCGGCAGCAACCGCTTCCAACTCGGTCGCCGGCGCATCAAAACTATAGGTGAACCCAGCCTCGTCCACGCCGACCTGCACCCGCGTCACCGGCTCGCCGGACAGCAGGCGGCCGAGCAGGGCGCCGCTGATGTCGGGCAGCAGGGTGTTGGTCAGGATCGAATCGATCATTCGGCCGCCGCTTTCCGGTTCGTTGCAGCGATCGGCAATGGTCTGCACCACGGCTGCATCGTAGCTGAACGGCACCAGGTGCCGGGCGGTGACGCGGGCGGCGACGCGGTTCAGTTGCAGGATGATGATCGATTTCATCACGCTGTCGCTGAGCGGGAGATAGGGGATCACGATGAGGCGGCCGAGCAGCGCCGGCGGGAACACTTTCAGCAGCGGTTCGCGCAGCGCCTTGGCGATTTCCTCGATCTCCGGCATCAGTTCCGGGTCGCGGCACATCGCCATCACCATATCGGTGCCGACGTTGGAGGTGAGCAGGATCAGCGTGTTGCGGAAGTCGATCTGGCGGCCCTCGCCATCTTCCATCACGCCCTTGTCGAACACCTGGAAGAAGATTTCGTGAACGTCCGGGTGGGCCTTCTCGATCTCGTCGAGCAGCACCACCGAATAGGGCTTGCGCCGCACCGCTTCGGTCAGCACGCCGCCCTCGCCGTAGCCGACATAGCCCGGCGGGGCGCCCTTCAGGGTGGAAACCGTGTGGGCTTCCTGAAATTCGCTCATGTTGATGGTGATCAGGTTCTGCTCGCCGCCATAGAGCGATTCCGCGATCGCCAGCGCGGTTTCGGTTTTGCCGACGCCGGACGGCCCGCACAGCATGAACACGCCCACCGGCTTGACCGGATTGTCCAGCCCGGCGCGCGATGTCTGCACCCGGCGCGCCACCATATTCAGCCCGTGGTCCTGCCCGACAACGCGCTGGGCCAGGGTAGTGGCCAGGTTCAGCACCGCGGCCGCTTCGTTGCGGACCATGCGGCCGACCGGAATGCCGGTCCAGTCGCCGACCACGGCGGCCACCGCCTGCGCATCCACGCTCGGCAGGATCAGCGGCTTTTCGCCCTGATGGCCGGCGAGTTCGATCTGCTTGGCGCGCAGTTCTTCCAGCATCGCCGCCGCATCGGCCGCATCTTCCGCCGGCGGGCTGCCGTCCGCGGTCGCCCGCAAGGCGGCCCGCAGCGACAAGATGGCATCCACCAGCACCCGCTCGGTTTCCCAGCGGCCTTCCAGTTCCGCCAGTGCAACGGCTTCCTTGGCGAGCTGTTCGGTTACCCGCGTGGCGCGGTCGCCCGGATCGATGCCGACCGCCACCTCGCGGGCGATGATTTCGCCTTCGGTTTGCAGCAGCCCGATGCGGCGGCGGCAATCTTCCACCGCCGGCGGCACCGCGTGCTGGCTAACCGCGACGCGGGCGGCCGCCGTATCGAGCAGGCTGACCGATTTGTCCGGTAACTGGCGAGCCGGAATATAGCGATGCGACAGCCGCACTGCGGCCTCGATGGCTTCATCGAGGATTTGCACCCGGTGATGTTTTTCCAGCGGGCTGGCGATGCCGCGCATCATCGCGATCGCCTTTTCCTCATCG
This sequence comes from Rhodospirillales bacterium, assembly GCA_043746675.1. Classification (GTDB taxonomy): domain Bacteria; phylum Pseudomonadota; class Alphaproteobacteria; order Acetobacterales; family Acetobacteraceae; genus CAITOL01. The sequence goes on from JAYTQP010000497.1 coordinate 2,684, forward strand.
GGTTCATCGACCTGCACCACCTGGAAGCGGCGGGTCAGCGCCGGATCCTTCTCGAAATACTTCTTATATTCGGCGAAGGTGGTGGCCGCGATCGTGCGCAAGGTGCCGCGCGCCAGCGCCGGCTTCAGCAAATTGGCGGCATCCCCGGTGCCCGCAGCGCCGCCGGCGCCGATCAGGGTATGGGCTTCGTCGATGAACAGGATGATCGGCTTGGGGGAGGATTGCACTTCATCGATCACCTGGCGCAGCCGGTTTTCGAATTCGCCCTTCATGCTGGCACCGGCTTGCAGCAGGCCGATATCGAGCATGCGAAGGCTGACATCCTTCAGCATCGGCGGCACGTCGCCCTGGGCGATGCGCAGCGCGAACCCTTCCACCACAGCGGTTTTGCCGACGCCGGCTTCCCCGGTCAGGATCGGGTTGTTCTGCCGCCGGCGCATCAGCACGTCGATGATCTGGCGGATTTCATTGTCCCGCCCGGTGACCGCATCGAAGGCGCCGTCACGCGCGCGCTGGGT
>JAYTQP010000498.1:0-2142 GCA_043746675.1 Rhodospirillales bacterium
TTGCGCCCGATGCAGGCAGCATCCGGTTGGCAACGATGGATGGCGCCAGCGAGCTTCACGAAATCGCCGGGCTGCCGGCGCATGCGGTAACCGCGATGGGGATCGGGCGAACCTGGTCGGATGTGCGGTTGATCGGCGCACCGTCGGTCCTCGATGAGATCGTGCTCGGCGCCTACGCGTTGCGCACCACCGGCCTGCTCGGATCGATCTTGCGGATCGGCGACGCGCGGCGGGAAATGCAACAAATCCGCGAACGTGCTAGCCAGCTTCTGGCCCTCGTCGGGCTGGCAGAGCGGTCGCGGTCGCGCGGCGAAACCCTGTCACGTGGCGAACGCACCCGCGTCGGGATCGCGCGTGCGCTGGCGTGCGAGCCCAGCCTGTTGCTGCTCGACGGGCCCGCCAACGGGCTGACCGCCGAAGACCGTGACGATATTGTCGGCCTGATCCGCCTGCTGCGCGACGCCGGCATTACCGTGCTGCTCGCCGACCGCAACATGCAACTGATTTCCAACTGCTGCGACCAGGTTATCGTTCTGAACGCCGGACGGCTGATCGCCGAGGGCCGGCCGAGCCATTGTTTTCAGCACCCCGATGTCCAGCGCGCCTATTTCGGTGCCGCGACGGCCGACATCGCATGCTGACGGTCAGCGACCTCAATGTTCAGAGCGGCGCCACGCGTGCCGTGCGCGGCCTGCGCCTAACCGTAGGCACCGGCGCCGTGATCGGGCTGCTCGGGGTCAACGGCTCCGGAAAATCCACCGTCCTGCAGGCCATCGCCGGCGTGATCCGGCCGGTGCGCGGCTCGATCCAGATCAATGGCGAGGAAATCTCCCGCTATCCGTTACACCGCGTGGTCAATCGCGGGGTCGCCTTCGTGCCGCAAGACCGTGGCGTGGTCGCCCCGCTGACGGTGACCGAAAACCTCGAACTTTCCGCCATGGCCGGGCGCGGCCGGCTCGCCAGCCGCCGCGAGGAAGTTTTCGCCCTATTTCCCGAACTCGCCGACCTTCGCACCGCGCGCGCTGAAAGCCTCAACGCCGGCGCCCGCCTGATGCTGGCGCTCGGCCGCGCGGTGATGACACGGCCCATAATTATCCTGATCGACCAGCCCAGCCGCGGGCTGGACGATGCCGCCGGCGATCGCCTCTACGCCGCCCTCGCCCAGATCAGAGACCTCGGCTACGGGCTGCTGCTGACCGAACAGAACGTCGCCCGCGCGCTCAGCCTATGCGAATACGCCTACATCTTACGCCATGGCAGCCTGCTCGCGCATGGCAAGCCGGACGCGCTGCAAAACACCGACGAAATCGCCGAAGCCTATCTCGGTTGATCGTCTACCGCGCCCCGGTGGGCAGCTGGTTGAAGGGCATGGTTTTGTCGACGCGAATATCCGCCGGCAAGCCAAGTACGCGCTCAGCAATGATATTCCGCAGAATCTCATCGGTGCCGCCGGCAATCCGGCTGCTCGGGGATGACAGCATCGCGTCCTGAAACAAGGCCTGCAGCGGGGCCAGCTCCGGGTTCATCACGATGCCGGCGCTGCCCAGCAGGTCCATGCCGAAGCTGGCGATGTCCTGCAATTTGCTGGCGTTGACGAGTTTTCCGATCGACGATTCCGGGCCGGGGGTGGCGCCCTTGCTCAGCGCCGTCATGGTGCGGAAGCGGGTATATTTCAGCCCCTGGCTTTTCACGTGCCAGTCCGCAATGCGCTCACGCACCATCGGATTGCGCATCGCCGGGCCATCATCGAGTTCGAGATTGCGCGCCAGGGTGAGCACATCGTTCACATCGGGCCGTGGCACATCGCCGATCGCCAGCCGCTCGTTCATCAAGGTGGTCAGCGCCACCTTCCAGCCGGCACCGACCGGCCCGAGGCGCTGGGCATCGGGAATGCGGACATCGGTGAAAAACACCTCATTGAAGTTGGAAGCGCCGGAGATCTGCCGGATCGGCCGCGGCTCAACCCCTTTGGACTTCATGTCCAGGAAAAAGAAGGTCAGCCCATCATGCTTGGCCACGCCCGGATCGGACCGCGTAACGATAATGCCGAAATCGGAGAAATGCGCGCCGGAGGTCCAGATTTTCTGGCCGTTGATGATCCAGTCATCGCCATCGCGTTCAGCGCGGGTGCGCAGATTGGCC
>JAYTQP010000499.1:0-7079 GCA_043746675.1 Rhodospirillales bacterium
TCTGGCGTCCACATCCTGTCACTCCTGCGAATCGAGGCTGGAGCCATCGAATCACAGAAGATTCAAACGATTCAAGATGTTTTCGGACCGACACTCAGACATTGGTGCTCGGCAGCGCCGTGCGGCCGCAACCCTTGTTGTGGCAGGTATATTTCTCGGTCAGTTCGATGAAACCGACCAGCATGTAGGAGTTCGATAATGATTGCGTTTGCCGCATTACTCTCGGTTGCGACCCTTTTTGGAGGGATGATATTTTATTCTTTTGGTTTTGCGCCGTTTGTCTTTAGCGCCCTACCGGCTGCGGATGCAGGTCGGTTAATCCGCAAGGCGTTTCCGTGGTATTATTTGTTCGTGATCGCCATCGCGGCGTTGGGCGGCTTGATGCTGTTGCCTTTAAACGCCCCGACCGGTGCCCTGCTGCTCGCGATCGCAGCCGGCGCGGTCTATGCGCGTCAAGGGCTGATGCCTCAGATCAACGCCGCACGCGATGGGCAATTGCAAGGTGACCCAGCAGCCAAGCGCCGCTTCACGCGCCTTCACGGTTTGTCCGTCGCGTTGAATTTCGTCCAGCTCCTGGCTGTTGGATACGCCCTCCATCGCTTTCTATGAGGGGGGTTGGCGAGGACGTTGTCGTTCACGGCGACAGAACGGCGCTTGAAGGTCTCGGGGGAGAATTTTCTCGATGCGAATTGGGATTGTCGGCGCGGGAATAGCGGGTCTGGCGTGCGCCGAAAAATTGTTGGTGCGGGGTCATAACGTCGTGCTGTTCGACAAGGGCCGCGGACCCGGGGGCCGCATGTCAACGCGTCGTGTGCCAACATGCTCCGGCGAAGCTTCGTTCGATCATGGCGCACAATATTTTACCGCCCGCACTATAGCATTCCGTCATCAGCTCGAAATCTGGATTGCGTGCGGCGTTGTCGCGCCTTGGCCGCAGGCCGGAACCGATGCCTATGTCGGGGTTCCAGCCATGAACGCGCCGGTTAGGCAGATGGCGGCTGGAAAGTCGGTCCGTTGGGCAACGCTCGTCACGCGGATTGAACGGTTCGGCCATCGCTGGCACCTGATCCTCGATCGGGGCGCGTCGGTCGAGGTCGATATCGCGATCGTTGCAACACCCGCTGAACAGGCGTCGGCATTGCTCGCATCCGTCGCACCCGATCTTGCGGCGCACGCGAATTCGACGCCGAGCGCGCCATGCTGGACCGCGATGTTGGCATTTGCAGATGCTCTGCCAACCGAACTGGACTGCCTGCGTGGAGGCGCGGCCGACACACTCGGCTGGGCGGCGCGCAACGGGTCCAAGCCCGGTCGGACCGGCCCCGAGGCATGGGTCGTGCAAGCTAGCCCGGACTGGTCGCAAAAATATTTAGAAGCCAACGCCGAGCAAGTCGGAGCCGCGCTGCTAGGAGCGCTCGCCGAACGTCTCGAAACAGTTTTGCCTCCGCCAATTTTTTGCGGCACCCATCGCTGGCGCTACGCCCGCTCTGGGGCGGCGGGCAGTGCTGCCGTGTTGGATGCCGACCGGCGGCTCGGCTTTTGCGGTGACTGGCTCATCGGCGCCCGGGTCGAGGCTGCGTGGATATCGGGAACAACGCTTGCCGAGCGGATCATCGCGTCTGCAGAGATGGCCGGCGCCTGAAACATGACCATCGCGATCTTCTGGTTCAGAAACGACCTTAGACTGGCAGACAACGCGGCGCTCGCCGCGGCCTGCGCCGATGCCGACGAACTGTTGCTCATCTACGTCAGATCGCCCGTCAACACCATGCCGACGCCGTGGGGCTTCCCGCGTTGGGGGGGCCATCGTCTAGGGTTTCACGACCAGGCGCTGGAGGGCCTTGGGGATGAAATCGACCGCAGGGGCGGATCGCTGCTTTTGCTGGACGGTCATGCCCACGAGGTTCTACCCGTCGTGGCGAAAAAGTTCGGTGTCGCAAAGATCTTCTGCGAAATCATCGCCGCGCCCGAGGAAATCGCCCAGCTCACCGCCCTGCGCGAAGCCGGTATGGAAGTCCACGCCATCTGGCAGTCCAGCCTGCTCGATCTGGCAGACCTGCCGTTCGACATCGCTGGGCTACCGGAAACATTCACTAATTTTCGGCAGGCAGTCGAACGCGTAGACGTGTCGCCACGCGCCGCCCTGGCCGCGCCCGAAAAGCTGCCTCCATCGCCGCAGCCGCCGCAGCGCTCACACGGCTCCGCTCAACCGGCGGCCTCGTCGCAACCGCGCCTATCGTTTCCTTTTTCCGACCCAGCCTTTGATGGATCGGAAACCAGCGCGCTGTCGCACGTTGTGCGTTATTTCGGATCATCCGCGCCGCAGTCCTACAAGCAGACCCGCAACGGGCTAACCGGGCCTGGGTATTCCACCAAGCTCTCACCCTGGCTGGCGGTTGGCGCCCTGTCACCGCGCACGGTGTTTCAGTATCTTAAGGCGCATGAGGCGCGAGTCGGCGCCAATGACAGCACATATTGGATCTGGTTCGAGCTTTTGTGGCGCGACTATTTTCGGTTCTGGAGCCTGAAGCATGGCGCGCGGCTTTTCCGCGCCGGCGGGCTCGGAAAACTGCCACCACCGCGGCATGATCCCGATCTATTCTCCGCCTGGTGCGCGGGAAAAACCGGTCATGGGTTTGTGGATGCTGGCCTGCGCGACTTGGCCGCCACCGGCTATCTGTCCAACCGGATGCGCCAAGTGGTGGCCAGTTATCTCGTTCATGATCTCGCCTGCGATTGGCGGGCCGGCGCAGCCTGGTTCGAAAATCGGCTAATCGACTATGACGTTTGTAGCAATCACGGCAACTGGCTCTACATCGCAGGGCGCGGTGCCGATCCGCGGCAAGGCCGACGGTTCAATCCAGACAAACAGGCGTCGGACTATGATCCGGATGGCGCCTACCGAACATTTTGGGGCGATCCACAAATCGTGCAGGCGCCATGATCCAGGTTGTATGGTTCAAGCGCGACTTGCGCACCGCCGATCATGCGCCCCTCGCGGCAGCAGCTTCTGCCGGCCCGGTGCTGCCCCTCTATGTGGCGGAACCCGACTACTGGCGCCTCCCGGACGTATCGATACGCCAATGGATCGTCCAACGCTCCGCGCTGGAAGAATTGTCGCAACGGCTGGTGGCGCTGGGTGCTCCGTTGATCGTGCGCGTTGGCACAGTTGTCGACGTTCTTGAGCGGATCCATTCAGCCGTCGGAATCGCGAGGCTGCTGGCGCATGCGGAAACGGGGAATCTTTGGACCTTCAGGCGAGACATCGCCGTGCGGGCCTTCTGCAAGCGTTTCAGAATTCCTTTCCAGGAATTCAGCCAGACCGGCGTCATCCGCGGTGCAGCGGCTCGCGATCGGTGGGCAGCCCACTTTGGCCGGTTCGCATCCGCGCCGGTCGCGCCGGAGCCGGTTCGGCTCATTGGTGTCGCATCAGCAAAGGTCGCAGCTCTGCCGACGCCAGAAACTCTTGGGCTGAGCAACGTTGGCGCCATCGAACCTCAGTCGGGCACGCGCCAGGCCGCACTCGGCCTGGTTGACAGCTTTCTTGACGGACGCGGGATGGATTACCGCCGAGGAATGTCGAGCCCTCTGAGCGGGGCGACGTGTTGCTCACGATTATCGGTCCCTTTGGCCACCGGCGCGGTTTCCGTTCGCGAGGTTTTGCAGCGGCTTCACGCGGCCCGGCGGTCGCTGGCCGATGCCCCGCCGACGGCCCGCGCCGTGCCGGTCACCGCGCTGGACAGCCTGATTGCGCGCCTGCACTGGAGGAGCCACTTCACGCAAAAGCTGGAGAGTGAGCCGGAACTGGAAATTCGGTCGTTTCATCCGGCTCACGAGGGCGCGCGGACAACCACCGCGTCAGACAATCCGCTGCTCACAGCATGGGCCACCGGGCAGAGCGGGATTCCTTTCGTCGATGCGTGCATGCGCAGCTTGATCACCACCGGTTGGCTAAACTTCCGCATGCGCGCCATGGTCCAGTCCTTTGCAAGCTATCATCTGGGGCTCGATTGGCGCGTCAGCGGCGAATGTCTCGCGCGATTATTCAGTGATTACGAACCCGGTATCCACTGGCCGCAGGTGCAAATGCAATCCGGCCAGACCGGCATCAATACGCCGCGCATCTATAATCCAGTGAAGCAGGGGTGGGACCAGGATCCCGACGGTCGCTTCACCCGGCGGTGGGTTCCGGAACTGGCGTGGGTCCCACCAGCAATTCTGCAAACCCCATGGCTCGCAACCGGCGCTGAACGCAAAACCTATCCCCGGCCGATCGTCCAGCCTGAAACAGCGGCCCGGCTGGCAAAGGACAGGCTGACGGCTGTGCGTCGGTCGGCAGGCTACCGCGAGGCGGCACTCGACGTTTTTCAAAGGCACGGCAGCCGCAAGCGTCGGATCGATAGTGACAGTCTTCCCGGTCGGCCGGCTCGGCGCATGGCCCAGCCGAAATCGTCCGATCAACTGGCCCTAAAGTTAAACCACCAGAAGTCGTCGCCGGATTAACGTCGCCTGGATCGCAGGCAGGGCAACCGGCGGCTCACAAGTGCAATACGGCGGGTGCGCCGGAAGGGCCTGCTGGAAACCCTCCAAGTCGCTCCGATTTTCACCGTGCTACGGCAAGCAGAATATCACCGTGTCGCAGCGCACCCAGCGAAACGATAAGCGCAGTAGCGAGAAAAATCCAGCGTGATCGACGCACGGGCTATCGGGTAAACCCCGTAATCGCGGCGGTCCGAAGTACGCGCCGCCGATAATCGTCGTTGCGAGCCCTTGCGAAGCAAACCCCCCCCCGTCGCTGGACAACGCGACTGGATTGCGTCGTAACGGCACGCTCTGGCCCGCGCTTCTCACAGGAGCGCGCGATGATTGCGCCGGGATTGTTCGAAGGGGGCACCCTTCGAACAAGGCAGATGCGGACAAGACCAAGCAAGCATGCGCGATCCCTGCGAGACGTGCGGGCTAGAACTGCGTCGCCTGCCCGGCGACGATGTACCAGGTGACGAGGATGGCGCACAGGAACGCACCGGGCAGCACGTTGCCAGTGCGGCGCCAGATGAAGGTGGCGATGATGCCGACAGTTGCCAGCAGCGGCAGGAACTGAATGGCCAGGATGGTGTTCAGCGCCTGCTCTGGCGACGGCAGATGTCCGACATTGAACAGCGCGCCATACTGCGCCGCCAGAAACACCAGAAAGCCGGCCGCCAGGGCGCCGATATTGCTGGCATATTGCGTGCGTGAATTGTCATTGTAAACCGACAGGCGGGTGTGCAGCATGTGTAGCATCACCGTGAAGGCTGCCATAAAGGCAGGAAGATAGGTCATGAACATGCCGATTTGGGTGCGGCTCATAGGCTTGATCGCCATCACCCAGAAGCGGAAATCGGTGGTGAAAATCAGCCCTACCAAGCTGACCGCAGCATAGCCAATCGCTGCCACGCACACTGCAATGCCCGCCGCGGGGAGAATTTGCTGCCGACCATCGGCTTTGTCGCCGCGCAACAGAACCCCCAGCCCGGCGGATAGCAGCGCGTTCAGCACAAACCAGACCATGATCTGGTTGGTGATCGCTTGCCGAAAGATCGGGCCTGCCGGTAGGTATGTCGCGCCTAGCCCGAGGAAGGCGTAGAAACTAATCACCGGCACCCAACTGGTCAGCGTCCAGGCGGTCCACCAGCCGATATTGCGGCGCAGCGCGGCGGCGTCGGGCAGGCCTTCCAGCCCCGCGAACACCCGCAGCTTCAGCAGCAGATCGAAGCTGCCGAGCAGCATGACGACGAAGCCCGCGAGCGCCGTGGCGGTGCCGAGTTCCTTCCACATCCAGATCTGGTTGTAAGGATCGAACGGCCGCCCGCCGGCCAAAGTGCGGGCGAACCAGAACAGGCTGTCGGCCACCGCCTCGCGGCTGAGATGGTCCATCGGATGGGTGCCCGGCGGGGTCAGCAGCATGCGCGCAGTGCCATCCTGCACCTTGCCATATAGTCGGCCCGCCTGCGCCTCGGCGGTGATGCCGAACAATTTGGTCAGCTTCTCGCTGCGGCCGATGTCCCGGGCGGAAACGATGCCCCACATCAGCCGAGAAAACTCGTCGTAGCGGCTAAAAACCACGGCGAGATTGCGCGGAAAAATGGGCGTGCCTTCCTTGGTGCCGAGGGTGCCGGTGCTGGAGCCTTCCAGCACCATGGCACGGTAGCCATCCGGCAGCGCCTCGGCGGCTTTCAGGATTGCCCAGCCGCCCATGCCGTGGCCTTCGAGGCCGATATTGGCGACATCAACCATGTCCAGACCACGCAGGAAACGCAGCCCGTCCGGCCCGCCGAAGCCGTCGGCGAAGGCCGGTGGATCGCTATAGCCATGGCCGGTCTGGTCCATCGCCAGCACCACATAGCCGCGGCGGGCGAATTCGATGGCAAAGGCCGACTGGGTTTCACGGCTGTTGAAGTCGCCGTGCACCGCCAGAATGCCAGGCGCCTTGGTGTGCGTGGTGGCGGTTGGCGGCACGTAAAGCAGCGCGCTGAGGGTTTTGCCGGTGGCACCGGGAAAACGCAGATCGAACACCCGAATGCCGCCGGCGGTCTGCACCAGATGGGCGAGCGAACTGCCGGCCAGGATCAGCCCCCAGCCGAACAAAAACAACGCCAGGCGTCGATGCACCATCCGTCGCAGGTTCCTCCGCCGTCCCGCCGCGCCAGGATATCCGCGGGCGGCGCAGCGTAGCAGATGGAATTCGGTTCGGGCTATCCGCGTTCGACCCGGCAGAGCATGCAGCCGGGCTTGGCGGTGTGGATGTTGACGAATTTGGTGCGCGGATCGAAAATCGCCCTCAGCAGGAACGGGTCCACCGCGTCGCCGGACCCTGCGTGGCCGAGGTCGTAGATGCATTGGTCGTCGCGATCATAGGCGCGGACCGAAACCATGGCGTTGCGGGCGACGATTTCCGGCACTTCGTTGCTGGCGGCGTAGTACAAGCAGGCTTCGGCGTGGACGAAGATCGGGCTCGGGGTCCAGTAAATGCCGAGCGGGCCGGGCAGATTATAGGAGCCGAGCAGCATTTCCTCGCCCGGTTTGCCGCGTTGCAGGCA
>JAYTQP010000500.1:0-1816 GCA_043746675.1 Rhodospirillales bacterium
TCCGCCCCCAACCCCATGGCAACATTGCGGGGGCAAGCGCGGGCGATGGCGTCGGCGTGCGGCAGCGCGTCCGGCCCTTCGACCAGCAGATAAAACCAGGTATGCCCAACCGGGATGCCACGCGCGGCTTCGAGGTCGGACACCATTTCATCGAGCAGCCGGATATGCTCCGGCCCGCGCGCCTTGGTGATCATCAGCCCGTCCACATCGGGCCCGAGTGCTGCCTCGATGTCGGGCACGGCGAGCGCCAGCGGGGCATTGATGCGCACCAGCACATCGTTGCGGCCGCGCCGGACACGGGCGGCGGCCGCCAGCACGCCGGCCCGCGCGCCAGCTTTTTCCAAAGCCGGAACACTGTCTTCCAGATCGAGGATGATGGCGTCGGCCCCGCGCGTGTGGGCGCGATCGACGAAGCGTTCGACATGCGCCGGCACGAACAGCAAGGAACGCCAGACCGGTTGCGGACGGATCATGGGGTGAGCACCGCGGATTGCAGGAGGATGGCAATTTCGCTTTCGCAATAGCCGAGGTCGCGCAGGATCGCCGGCCCGTCTTCACCCTGGCGCGGCGCATCGCGCATGGCCGGCAGCCCGTCGGAAAAACGGCTGGCCGGGCGCAGGGCGAGCACTTCGCCCTCGGAATGATGAAGCTGGGTTTCGATCAGCCCGACATCGGCCAGATGCGGGTCGTGGAACAAATCCTCGATGCGGTTGACCGGCATGGCCGGCACTTCCGCCGCATCCAGCAGGGCCAGCCAGTCCGAAGTGCTGTGCCGGGCCAGCAGTTCGGCGCGGATGGCGAAGTAGGCATCGGTGTTGGCAACCCGGGCAGCGACGGACGCGAAGCGTGGATCATCGGCAAGGTCGGGCCTGCCGGCAGCGGCAAAAAAGCCGCGCGCCTGGGCGTCGGTGTTGGGGGAGACGCAGATATAGCCATCGGCGGTTTTCGCCGGCCGACCGTTGGGGTCGAACATCCGGCTGTCACCAATGGCGCCGTCGGGGCCGAAGCTGCGCTGCGCCATGTGTTCGCGCAGCACGAAGCTGGCCATGTTCTCGAACATCGGCACCTCGATCGCCTGCCCGCGTCCGGTGCTGGCGCGCCCGACCAGCGCGGCGCAAATCGCCTGGGCGGCGAGAAAGCCGGTCATGTGGTCGGCGATCACGAACGGCATGTAGCGCGGCGCACCGAATACCCGGCCCATCGCGTCCGCCATGCCAGACATGCCCTGCACGATGGTGTCGTAGGCTGGCTTGTCGCGGTAGCGGCCACCGCTGCCGAAGCCGGCGATGGCGCAGTAGACCAGGCCGGGGTTGGCGGGGTGCAGATCGCCATAGGCCAGCCCGAGCCGTGCCAGCGCCTTGCCGCGGATATTGGAGACGAACACATCGACGCCGGCCGCCAGCCGGCGCACCACATCGCACCCGCCGGCGGATTTCAGATCGACGCAGATCGAATGCTTGCCACGGTTGAAGTGCAGGAATTTGGGCGCCATGCCCGGCGTGCGGCTTTTGCCGCCCAGCTTGCGCAACAAGTCGCCTTCCGGCGGTTCCAGCTTGATCACCTCCGCACCTTGCTGGGCCAGCAGCAAGGTGCAGCTCGGACCAACCACCACGGAGGTGAGGTCGAGCACCTTGATCCCGGCGAGCGGCCCCTGCCCCATCGCCTTACGACCGGATCAGGAACCCGCCGTCGCAGGGAATGGCGGCGCCGGTGACGAAATCGCTGGCGCGGCTGGCGAGGAAGACCGCAATGCCGGCGAGGTCGGCCGGCACGCCCCAGCGGCCCGCCGGGGTGCGCGCCAGAATGCTTTCGTTCA
>JAYTQP010000501.1:0-5960 GCA_043746675.1 Rhodospirillales bacterium
GCGCGCTATGCCACCTTGGCCGATTCCAACCGGATCAGCGCACGTTTGCTGGCGCCGACGCGCGGCCGGCTGCTGGACCGCAACGGCGTGGTGGTTGCCGGCAACCGGCTCAACTGGCGGGCGCTGCTGATTGCTGAGCAAACCGCCGACGTCGGCGCGACGCTGGATAATTTCGCCCGTGTGGTAACCCTGCCGGACCATGACCGCGCCCGGGTAGAGCGCGAATTGCGGCGGCACCGGCGGTTCATTCCGGTGATCTTGCGCGAGTTCCTGACCTGGGAGGACATGGCGCGGATCGAGGTGAATGCCCCGGATTTGCCTGGGGTGTTGGTCGATGTCGGCACCACGCGGGAATATAAGTTTGGCGCCACGCTGGCGCATATCGTCGGCTATGTCGCGCCGCCAGCGGGCGAGGACACGACCGAGGCACCGGTGCTGGCGCTGCCTGGCATGCGGGTTGGGCGCGCCGGGATGGAACGGGTGCACGAGGTGGCCCTGCGCGGCCGCGCCGGCGCGGTGCAACTGGAGGTGAATGCCCGCGGCCGGGTGATCCGCGAGTTGGCTCGGCAGGAAGGTCAGCAGGGCGAGGATATCAGCCTGACCATCGATGCCGAATTGCAGCAGAGCGTGCTGGGCAAGCTGGGCGAGGAGAGCGCCAGCGCGGTGGTGTTGGATGTGCGCAACGGCGCCGTGCTGGCGATGGTGTCCAACCCGTCGTTCGATCCATCGGTGTTCAACTCCGGCGTGTCGCAGGCGCAATGGGTGGAATGGACCTCGAACCGGCGGGCGCCGCTGATCAACAAGGCGGCATCGGGGCTGTATGCGCCGGGGTCCACGTTCAAAATGGTGGTGGCGCTGGCGGCGCTGGAAGCCAAGGCCATTGCGCCGGGCGAAACCATCAACTGCCCCGGCTATCTGGATTACGGCGACCGCCGCTACCATTGCTGGCGCAAGTACGGCCACGGCAACCAGGACATGCGTGGCGGGCTGAAAAATAGCTGCGACGTGTATTTTTTCGAGGTGGCGCGCCGCACCGGCATCGATCGGTTGGCGGCGATGGCCAACCGGTTCGGGCTGGGGGTGGATTTGCTGAGCGACCTGCCCGGCACGCGGCCCGGCCTGGTGCCGACCCGCGCCTGGGCGGCTGGGCGCGGCGAGGCCTGGAATATCGGCGATACCATCGTCTGCGGCATCGGCCAGGGGCGGGTGCAGACCACGCCGTTGGCGCTGGCGGCGATGGTGGCGCGGGTGGCAACCGGGCGGGCGGTCATTCCACATCTGACCCGTGGGGCAACCGCGCCGCCGATCAGCCTGGACCTGCCGGAGCGCAACCTGGCGCTGGTGCGCGAAGGCATGTGGGCGGTGGTCAACGAGCAGGCCGGCACGGCGCCGTTGGCGAAACTGGGGCCGCTGGCGTCCTCCATTTATCCGAACGCGCAAATGGCGGGAAAAACCGGATCGGTGCAAGTGCGCAACGTCACCCGCGAACAGCGGGATAAAGGCTATAAATCCGAAAATCTGGCATGGGAATTCCGCCCGCACGCCTTGTTCGTCGCCTTCGCGCCGTACGATGCGCCGCGCTATGCGCTGGCGCTGGTGGTCGAACACGGCAACGCCGGCGCCCAGGCAGCCGCCCCGATTGCGCGCGAAATCATGATCGAAACCCTGTTGCGCGACCCGGCCGGGCAAGCATCGCTGCAACGCCAAGCGCTGAAATGATCACTGAAATGATCGCTGCAATGATCGGGACAGCCAAATGAGCGTGTTCGAACGGCGGCTGCTGCGCGAAGCGAGCTTCGGCCTGACCCATAAATTTCTCCGGATTTCCTGGGTTTATGTCGGGTTTCTGTGCATCCTCGCCGGGATCGGCTACGCGGCGCTGTATTCGGTCGCCGGCGGTGCGTCCGAGCCTTATGCCGCCAAGCATATCCTGCGCTTCGGCTTCGGCGTGGCATTGATGATCGGGATTGCGCTGATCGACATTCGCTTCATCGCCCGGATGTCCTGGCTGGCCTATGCCGGCGGGGTGGGGCTGCTGGTGCTGGTGCTGCGGATGGGCCATGTCGGCAAGGGCGCGCAACGTTGGATCGAGTTGGGCGGCATGCAATGGCAGCCCAGCGAGTTGATGAAAGTGGTGCTGATCCTGGCGCTGGCGCACTGGTTCCACAAAGCCAGTTGGGAACGGATGGGCAATCCGCTGTTCCTGGTGCCGCCGGCGCTGGCGGTGCTGCTGCCGGTGGCGCTGATCCTCAAGCAACCCAACCTTGGCACTGCGGTGATCACCGGGGTGGTCGGCATGACCATTTTTCTCGGCGCCGGCATGCGCTGGTGGAAGATCGCGCTGCTGATCGGCGTGGTTGGCGGCGCGATGCCGATCGCCTACTCGCATTTGCACGACTACCAGCGTTCGCGGATCGACGTGTTTCTGAACCCGGAATCCGATCCGCTGGGCGCCGGCTACAACATCATCCAGTCCAAGATCGCGCTCGGCTCCGGCGGCATCTGGGGCAAGGGGTATTTACAAGGCACGCAAGGGCATCTGAACTTCCTGCCGGAAAAACAGACCGACTTCATCTTCACCATGTGGGCGGAGGAGTTCGGCCTGGTCGGCAGCTACGCGCTGATGGCGCTGCTCTGCCTGATCGTGCTGGGCGCAGTGCTGATCTCACTTCGCTGCCGCCATCAGTACGGGCGGCTGGTGGCGCTGGGGGTGAGCATGAATTTCTTCATGTATGCCTTCGTCAATCTGGCGATGGTGATGGGCGTCATCCCGGTTGGCGGGGTGCCGCTGCCGTTAGTCTCGCATGGCGGCTCGGCGATGATCATGGTGATGATCGGCATGGGCGTGCTGATGTCGGTCCATGTTCACCGCGACGTCGAATTCGGCGGCGAGGAAGCGGGGTTCGGGGAGCGGCGGCTGGGGTAGGGCGACTGAGCGCGAATTTCCCACCTGCGAATCATGTGCTCTAGACGCTTCTACCGGAATAGAAATTTTTGGTAGTGTCTCAGTTTGAATTAGCCTCAATCAACTTAGGTGCGCGGGGTTTGTAGGAGCGCGCGCCTTCGGAGCTTCGGGCCGAGCGTCGATCAACGCTACCACGTCAGACATTTCCCACAAGGTTTTGGAGTTGCCAGCCGCCATCGCGGGCGAGCAACGGAGCGTCTTCGCATCACGTGCGTGGAGCTTGCGCTACAGATTCGCGCGGACCCTGCGGCGGTAATCGATAGCGAACGTCCGTGTTGGCGTTTTCTACTAACTAATCATTTATGATCTCGACTGTGCAGCGCCCTGGTGAAAGAGGACGTATCGGCACCTGACGGTTGGGTTAGAAATGCTGGTGGAATAGACGGACGTCTTCCACCAGCACGTTTTTCTAGGTTTTCTGCACCCCATAGAACTGCGGAAATCCTTCCGGCACGCCCTTCAGGGTGCTGAAATACACCGTCGGCTGGGCGTACATTCCCAGCGGCACATAGGGCAGGAAGTTCCAGAACTCCGCCTGCATCGCGGTGGTGATTTTCTGTTGCGCCGCCAGATCGGGCGCCTCGAACCAGGTGTCGCGCAGCGCCTCCATCTTGTCGCTGGTCGGCCAGCCGAACCAGGCCTTGTCGCCATTGCCGCGGGCGGCCAGCATGGTGGCCGGCGAAATGTTGCCGGTGCCGCCGAGATAGGTGAAGAAGATGTTCCAGCCGCCTTTGTCGATGGTTTCCTTGCTCGCCCGGCGCGCCACCACGGTGCCCCATTCCAGGGTCTGGAAATCCACGTTGAAGCCGATCCGGGTCAGCACGTCGGCCGCCACCTGCGCCTCGGCGTAGATCGTGGCCTGGGTGGTCGATGCCAGCAGAACGATTTTTTCGCCCTTGTAGCCGGCAGCCGTCAGCGCCGCCTTCAATTTGGCGATGTCCTTCCAGCCGCTGGTGTTGGCTTCCAGCCCGACATCGGACGCAAACGGCGTGCCCGGCACGAACAACCCGACCGGCACTTTGATCAGCGCGGGCTCGGCGCCGGCCACCGCCTGCATCACATCCTGCTGGTTCATTGCCGCCTGCACAACCTTGCGGATGGCCAGATTGTTGAACGGCGGCAGCAGATGGTTGAAGCGCAAACAGCCGATTTCGCCGGTCACATCGGTCACCCGCACCGTCAGCCGCCTGTCCTTGCGCAGCGGCGGAATAAGGTCGAACGAAGGATTTTCCCACCAATCGACCTCGTTGTTGATCAGCGCCGATTGCGCGGTGCCGGGGTCCGGCATCACCTGCCATTCCACCCGATCGAGATGCACGATCTTCGGCCCGGCGGTCGCGCTCGCCACGCCATCGGCGCGCGGCACGTAGCCGGCGAATTTCTCGAACACCACGCGCGCGCCCGGCAGCCTCTCGTCCGCCTTGAAGCGGAACGGACCGCTGCCGACGGCTTCGGAAATCTGGGTGAAGGGATCGGTCTTGGCAATCCGTTCCGGCATGATGGCGCAGCCGTACTGGCCGAGCGCGGTCGGCAGCAGGCCGAACTTCTTGGTCAGCCGGATGCGAATCATCTTGTCGGACGGCGCGGTGATCTCGGCCATCCGCACGCCCAGCGCGCTGCCCAGCGCATCGCGCACCACGAACCGCTTGATGCTGGCAACGCAGTCGGCCGCGAGCACCTTGCTGCCATCATGGAACAGCAACCCGTCACGCAGGGTCAGGTCCCAGGTCAGCCCGTCCGCGCTGGTGGTCGCGCCGGCCAGCATCTGCAACTGCGGATTGAAACTCGCGTCGATCCCGTACAGCGTATCGAACACCGCGAGCGAATAGTTGCGGGTAACGTCCGCGGTGGTCCAGATCGGATCGAGCGAGGCCAGATCGGACTGCGGCACGAAGCGCAGCACGTTCTTGCGGCCGGCGGCGCCTTGCGCGCGCGCCAGGCTCGGGGCAGCAAGCACCGCGGCACCGGCAAGCGCAGACTTCAGAACACTACGGCGTTGCATGGCAAGCTCCTGTTTTCGTTGCCCGCATCCTGATCCGCCCGTGGCGCGGGATCAAGCACCATGGCAAGCTCGCCGGCAAAGGAGACCGTTCATGCACGAAACCAACTGGCGTCACCGGGCCGCAACCACCTTCCGCACCGACAAGCAGCCCGCCACGGGCAGTCGCGGCATGGCGGTGACCAACCATCCGCTCGCCTCCGCCGCCGGGGCGGAAATGCTGGCCGCCGGCGGCAACGCCATCGACGCCGCCATCGCCTGCCTGTTCGCGCTAACCGTGGTGGAACCGATGATGGTGGGTATCATCGGCGGCGGCACCGCCCATATCCGCCTCGCCGACGGCAGCCATCGCATCCTGGACGGCATGAGCACGGTGCCGCTGGCCGGCCGGCCAGATATGTACACGCCGCTGCCGGACGCATCGCCGTACGATTACAGCACCACCGATCGCGCCAACAAGGTCGGTCCCAGCGCCGTCGCCGCCCCCGGATCGTTGCGCGGCTGGTGCGAAGCCCTGCGCCGCTTCGGCACCTTCTCGCTCGACGATGTCATGCAGCCCGCCATCCGCCACGCTGGCCGGGGCTTCACCGTAACCCCCTATCTGCAAACCTGCATCGAGGACGCCGCCGCCGACCTGCGGCAGGACAAAGGCGCCTCCGCCCTGCTGCTGCCCGGCGGGCGTGCCCTGCAGGCCGGTGAAAAACTGGTCAATGGCGACTACGCCGAAACCCTGCGCCTGGTCGCCGAGCTCGGCGAAAACGCCCTCTACGGCGGTCCGATCGGGGACGCCGTCGCCGCCCACATGGCAGCCAACGGCGGCTACATCACCCGCGAAGACCTGCTTTCCTACAAAGTGATCGAGCGCGAACCGATCCGCGGCAGCTACCGCGGCTGGGACATCCTTGGCCCGCCGCCGCCGGCCGGATCGGGCGTGCACATCACCCAAATGCTCAACATCCTCGAAGGCTACGACCTCGCAGCCCTCGGCTTCGGCAC
>JAYTQP010000502.1:0-3104 GCA_043746675.1 Rhodospirillales bacterium
AAGTGTACATCCACCAAGGGGCGCTTTTGCAGGCGTCGGCCTAGCGAACGGCGCAATGCGGCTTTGGCGGCGTCCAGCAAGGGCGCATCTTCCTGGCGCAGCGCGGCGGGCAGGCCACCGATCGCGTCGGCCAGCTCTTGGGCGATGCGGGCGGTGTCGGGGTCCTCGCCCTCCAGCAAGCCAGGCGCGCTGATCTTCGGGGCGCCGACCAGCTTGCCGTTGGCGTCCACCGCGAAGGAGGCGATCACCACGCCGTTGAACAGCATCCGCCGCCTTGCACCCAGCACCCCGCCGGACAACGGCACCAGCCGGCTGCCATCCAGCACCAGCTTGGCCACCGGCGCGCTGTCAACCACCTGCGGCACCGCGGTGGTCAGGTCGAGAATGTCGCCATCCTCCAGCAAAATCGGGGTAATCCCGAGTTCCTGTGCCAACGCCGCATGGGCGGATAAATGCCGCCACTCGCCATGCGTCGGCACCGAGAATTTTGGCCGCACCAGTTCATACAGCCGCCGCAACTCGTCCCGCGCCGGATGGCCGGACACATGCACGAGATGATCGTCGTCGGTCAGCAACCGCACCCCACGACGCACCAGATTATCCTGCACCGTGCCGATCGCGCGTTCATTGCCGGGGATCATCCGGCTGGAATAAATCACGTTGTCGCCGCCGCCGAGTTCGATCCGCGGATGGGTGTCCATGGCGACGCGGGACAAAGCGGATCGCGCTTCGCCCTGGCTGCCGGTGATCAGGATCAGCAGATGGTCGTCATCGACATCGTTGGCCTCGTCCTCGGACAGAAACGGCGCAATGCCTTTCAGGTAGCCGCAGGTGCGCGCGGCAGCGTCGAGGTTCTTCAGCGACCGGCCGACGATGGCAACCGCCCGCCCGGCCGCCTTGGCGGCGAGTGCCACCGATTCCACCCGCGCGACGTTGCTGGCAAAGCAGGTCACCGCCACCCTGCCCTTCAGCCCACGGATGAGATCGGCGAGCGACCGCCGCACCTCGCCCTCCGAGCCCGAATGCCCGTCCACCATCGCATTGGTGCTGTCGCAGATCATCGCCAGCACGCCTTCGTCGCCGAGCGCCTTCAACGCGGCTTCGTCGGATTGCGGCCCCACCATCGGTTCCGGATCGAGCTTGAAGTCGCCGGTATGCAGCACGATGCCGGCGTCCGTGCGGATCACCAGCGCCTGGGATTCCGGCACCGAATGCGCCATGCGGATGAATTGCAGCCTGAACGGCTTCAAGGCGAAGCTGCCACCGGTCGGCACTGTGTGCACCGGCACCTGATCCAGCAGCCCGGCTTCGGCCAGTTTGCGGCGCAGCACAGTCGCTGCGAACGGGGTGGCGTAAACCGGGCATTGCAGCTGCGGCCATAAATGCGCCACCGCGCCGATATGGTCTTCGTGCGCGTGCGTGATCACCAGCCCGACCAGCGCCTTGCGCCGCTCGGCGATGAAGGCGGGATCGGGCATCATCACTTCGACTTCCGGGTGCGCCGCACCCCCGAAGCCGATCCCGCAATCGACCGCGAGCCAGCGGCCCGCGCAGCGGTAAAGATTGAGGTTCATGCCAATCTCACCGGTTCCGCCCAAGGGCAGAAAGGCAAAATCTCCGGTCGAGGCGTCCATTCCTGTTTTCAATTCCCATACAGCGCGGCGATCAGGCCGCGGCCAACAATGCAGTCTCTACTCGTGATCATGATCCGGCAGGCGCACCCGCTCACGCGACAGCACCGGGGCGGGATTGCGCGCGGCAAGAAGGCGCAGCCCATCCAGGGTGAGGTCGGGATCGATCTTCTCGATGACCGTGGTGCCTTCGGCGAGCAGCGATGCCAGGCCGCCGGTCGCCACCACTTTCAATCCACCACCATACTCCGCCTGGATGCGCGCGACCAGCCCCTCAATCATGCCGACATAGCCCCAGTAAATGCCGGACTGCATTGCCGGCACGGTGGAGCGGCCGATCACCGATTGCGGCCGGCCGATGCCGATGCGCGGCAGCCGGGCGGCGGCGCGGTGCAGCGCCTCGATCGAAAGATTGATCCCCGGCGCGATCACCCCGCCGAGATAGGCGCCATCCTGGTCCACCACGTCGAACGTGGTCGCGGTGCCGAAATCGATGATCACCATCGGCCCGCCATAGCGGTGATGCCCGGCCAGCGTGTTGAGCAGCCGGTCGGCGCCGACCTCGTCGGGGTTTTCGATCTTGATCTGGAAGCCCCAGTCCAGCCTGGCGCGGACGACCAGCGGCTCCACCTCCAGCCAGTCCCGGCAGAGCCGCCTGATGTCGTAAAGTGCCGCCGGCACCACCGTGCCGATCACCGCGCCGCTGATTTCCCGTGGTTTGATGCCGGAGGCGATCAGCATGGTTTGCAGCCAGACCCAGTATTCGTCCGACGTGCGCTGCGCATTGGTGGAAATCCGCCAGACGCCGCGCCAGCCATCGCCATCATGCACCGCCATGACGGTGTTGGTGTTGCCGGTATCCACCACGAGCAGCATGGCCTAGGCCTCCATCGGAAGAAGCACGTCGCCGGCGGTGAAATGGCGCGGGCCGGTCGCGGTTTGCAACAGCAGACTACCATCCTCGCCCAGACCCATGAAGGCACCGGCGACAATCTGATCGCCGAGCTTGATGGTCATGGCGCTCGCGACAGGAAGCGCATGGTCGAGCCAGGCGGCGCGGACTGAAGCAAAGCCGTGGCCTTGTTGCACCGCCAGCCAGTGGCCCAGCCGGTCCAGCAACACCGCAGCGAAGGCTTCCGGTGGCGGGGCAAGGCGGCGTTGCGCCAGCGCGGCGGTGGCCCTGCCCGGAACGGTCGGCGCGTGCGCCAGATTAACCCCGATGCCGGCCACCAGCCAGTCCAGCCTTCCATCGACCCCGTGGGTTTCGATCAGAATGCCGGCCAGCTTGGCGCCACCGAGCAGCACGTCGTTCGGCCACTTCAGGGCGAGATCGGCAACATCGGGCAGGAAATGGGCAACCGCTTCGGCCACCGCGACCCCGGCGAGCAGGGAAATCTGCGCCGCCTCCCGCGCTGGCAGGTTCGGCCGCAACAGCACCGAGAGCGCCAGATTGCCCGCCGGCGTGGTCCAGCC
>JAYTQP010000503.1:0-3131 GCA_043746675.1 Rhodospirillales bacterium
GGAAACGGTCTGGCCGCTTCCGGCCCGGCGAACCCGATCGCGTGCAGCGCCTGGCCAACGCTGATGCCGTCGAGGTCGGTCAGCGCATAGGCCTTGTCCTGCGTATAGATGCCCGCCCAGACGCCGGAACCCATCAGCGAGTGGCCGAAGCGGCTGCCTTCTTCGTCGGTCCAGTTGATCAGCTCGACCGGCGCTTCGGTGCTGATGCCGAGATCGTTGAGGCTGCGCATCACCTCCAACCCGGCGATAACACCCAGTGCGCCGTCGAACTTGCCGCCGGTCGGCTGGCTGTCCAGATGGCTGCCGAACAGCACCGGCAAGCGGGCCGGGTCGCGGCCGGGCCGGCGGGCAAACATGTTGCCAATGGCGTCAACCCGCACGGTCAGCCCGGCGGCCTCGCAGTTGGCGCGGAAATGTTCGCGCCCCTGGCGGTCGATATCGGTCAGCGTCAGGCGCTTAACGCCGCCTTTCGGGGTGGCGCCGAAGCGGGCCATGTCCATCAGGCTGTCCCACAGCCTGACGCCGTCGATCTTCTGGTTGGTGGCCATGTCACGCTCCTGTCCCGGAGTGCCATCTTGCCCACAAGCGCGGTTCCTGCAAGCTTGCGACCATGTACCGACGCCTCTCGCTGATCTTGCCCCTCCTCGCGGGCTTGGCCAGTTGCACCCTGATCGACCAGCGCACCTTCTACCCGCCAACCCGGCCGGGCGCGGCCGAACTGGCGCGCCCGGCGCCGCTGGACACGCCGGCGCTCACCCTGCGCATCGGCCCGGCCGAGCCGGACTGGCACCAGGCGGTCGCCGATCTGGTGCAAACCACCCTGGCGCGCACCCCGAACGCCAGTTTCGAGGTGGTCGCCAGCATCGTGCGCAGCGGCGAGGACGCCGCCCAGGCGCAAACCGCGCGCGACGTGGCGAAGGCGATCACCGCCGGCGGGGTGCTGCCCAGCAAGGTCCGGCTCGCCCTGCGCGCCGAGCCGAACGGCGCCGCACGCGACATCCGCGTTTTCGTGCGCTAGCCGATCTTGTCCGCCCGCGTGCAAGGCTTCGCGCTGCTGGCCTTCACCGCGATCGCCTGGGGGCTGAACTGGCCGGTGCTGAAATTCGCCCTGGCGGCGTTTCACCCCTTCACCTTCCGGGCGATCACCGGGATCGGCGGGGTGGTTCTGCTGGTACTGCTGGCGCTGCTGCGCGGCGACCGGCTGCGGCCGCCGGCCGGGCAACTCGGCTGGCTGGCGCTGAGCGGGCTGCTGAACGTAACCTCGATGATGGGGCTGGCGACCCTGGCGCTGCTCTGGCTGCAGGCTTCCGAAGCGGTGATCGTGGCCTACACCATGCCGATCTGGACCACCCTGCTCGCCTGGCCGATTTTAGGCGAGCGGCCTTCGGCGCGCGGCCTCGTCGGGCTGGCGCTGGGCTTTGCCGGCGTGCTGGTGCTGGTCGCCGGCGAGGTATTCGCCGGCGGGCTATCGGGCAAGTTGCCGGGTTTCGCGCTGATATCGGGCACCGCGGTGATGTTCGCGCTCGGTACCGTGATCACCAAGCGCCATCCGATCGCCATGCCGCCGGTGCCGATGGTCGCCTGGCAGATCGGCTTCGGCATGTTGCCGCTGCTGCTGGCGGCCGGCGTGCTGGAAAACGGCGACGTCTCCGGCGCCGGGCTGTGGGGCTGGATCAGCGCCGCCTACGTGATCGTGGTGGCGCTCTGCGGCGCCTATCTGGCCTGGTTCCGCGCGCTACGCCTGCTGCCGGCCTCGGTGGCGGCGGTCGGCATGCTGCTAGTGCCGGTGATCGGGGTGTTGAGCTCGGCGCTGGTGCTGGGCGAGCCGATCGGGGTGCGCCATGTGGTCGCCCTTGCCTGCACGCTCGGCGGCGTCAGCCTGGCATCGCGCGGATGACCGTCGTTTAGCGATGAATGGACGCATCGGGCGGCGATTCACCGGGAAGAATGTGCTAAGAAGCCTACGCAGGAGGCGGATATGATCGGGATTGGCAAGGTTTTGCGCACCCGCGATGTACGACGTGAAGCAGAAGCTACCGCGCGCGCTAAGGCGGCGCTGGATGCGCTGGAGCACGCCGAGATGCCGGCTTGGCTGGTGGGTTCGCTGGCGCGCGGCACGTTCCGGCAGCATTCGGACATCGACATTCTGATCGACGTCGCGCCGGCCCGTCGGACCGCGGCGTTGCGGATATGCCTGGCCGCGCTTGGTGGGTTTCCATCGAGCATTGTCTTCAAGGCGGATGTGCCTGATCACGCATTGCCGCATTTCCTGGCGGGGGCAGCGGATGAACCCAGCCTTCGCGGCTAGCCGTCGGCGATTGATCGATCTCGCGCAGGAACTGGAACGGCTGAAAGTCGGCAAGCGCTTGCTCGATTTGATCAGGGCGGCACCGAATTTCGAGGCTGCCAACAAGGCCTGGGTGGTAAACACCACATTGTCCGCCGGGGTGAGCGGTCTCTACACTGGTATGGAGGACGTCCTGCGGGGCCTGCTTGCGCTCGTCGACGAATATGTTCCTGGCGGCGAACGCTCGCATCAGGACATTCTCGACCAGGCCTCGGTGAACGTCGACGGCCTGCGCCCGGCGATCATTGGGCAGGAAGTTTACGACGCTTTGGTCGATCTGAAAGGATTCCGCCATTTTGAACGCCACAATTACGGGTTCCGCTTCGACGGTTTTCTGGTCGAGGAAAACGAGGTGCGGGCCGAAGGGTTGGTGGCGGCGTTTATTGTCGATGTGGAAGCGTTCATCGCCGTGATGTCGCAGTCGCCGGAGCACCTGGCGTGACCGGCGGCGAAACTGGGCTGGCACTGGCCGCGAATTTCGACCTGCGCGCCCTGCCCGCGTCGTTCTATGCCGACCCGTTCCCGATTTATCACGCACTGCGCGCGCATGCGCCGATCAAGCGGATGCCAGATGGTTCGATCCTGCTCACCCGGCATGCCGATCTGATAGCGGTCTACCGCGATGCCAAAACTTTCAGCAGCGCCAAGGATGTCGAATTCACCCCGAAATTCGGCGCCGGCGCGCCGCTGCTGGCGCATCACACCGGCAGCCTGATCTTCAACGACCCGCCGCGCCATACGCGGGTGCGGCGCCTGATCGCCGGCGCGCTGACCGCCCGCGTGA